>NZ_JAZHLI010000008.1:0-128162 GCF_036549475.1 Aurantimonas sp. A2-1-M11
CGCAGAGACCCCGGGAAGGACTCACAGCGCCTCAGGCGAATGACCGCAGCATGGGACGACGAGTTCCTTGCAAGCCTCGTCAGACCCTGAGCTCATTCACCCGATTCCCCTGCGTTCGGCCTACGACGCGTCAGCCAACGGCGGACGGCCCGGGCAGGCCCCTATGCCGCAAGTTCGAGCGGCTTTTCCATGGCATCGCGAGACACGATGAAGTCGGCGAAGGCCTGGATGCTCAGCGGACGCGAGATGTGATAGCCCTGCACATAGTCGATGCCCGGCCGCATCTGGAACAGTTCGTGAAGACGCTCCGCTGTCTCGATGCCCTCGACCACCATCACCCGGCCCGAACAATGGATCATCTCCACGGCATGATGCAGCATCCGGGCCATCACGCTTCCGACCGGAGCCATGGCGAAGGCACGATCGAGCTTGACGCCTTCGACCGAAAGCGCCGCGAGGTTCTGGATGCTCGAATAGCCGGTTCCGAAATCGTCGATATAGGTGAAGATGCCCGCTTCGCCGAGGCTCTCGATCTCCCGCTGGGCATGCTCCACCACGATGGCATCGCTTTCGACGAGTCGATGACAATGCGGAAGCGGTCGGGTTCGGCCGCAAAGGGCCGGAAGATCTCGCGCAGCGCAGCGCTGTCGAGATCGCGCGGAAAGACGTTGAAGGTCACCTTCAACTGCCGGTCCGTCGGCATGGCAGCCGAGAGTTCGCGATAGGCCCGTTCCACCACCATCCGCGTGAATTTCAGCGTGAGCCCGTATCGCTCAATGAGCGGGATGAACCGGTCCGGATAGACGATCGTGTCGTCGATATCGCGCCAGCGGGCTAGGACCTCGCAGCCGGCGATCCGGCCGGTGGCCAGTTCCATGATCGGCTGGTAGGCGCAGACCACCGTCTCCTCGGAAATGTAGCGGCGAAACCTGGCATCGAACGCCCAGCGCCGCACGATGAGAGCGCGTGCCTGCAGGGCCAGGACGGCGGCCATGAGCCCCGCGAACAGCAGAGCGGCAATCGCGTACGGTGCACCGTCCTCGAGCAGAGCCATCACCGACGTCTGCGTGGCGACGCAGACCATCCCGCTTGCGCCACACGTGATGTCGCGGAGGTTTCCGTCCAGCCACGGCGTGCTGTCGACCGCCAACTGTCGGTTGCGTTCGAACAGCCCGGAAGTACCGCCCAGATGCCACCAGCGACCAGCCTCTGCCGCAATGACGGTTTCAATTTCCATCCATAGCGGCACGGCCAGCGGAGTGCCGGCGTCGCGCACGACGATGGCGAAGGAGCCTTTGCTGATGATGCTCCCCGCGAGCCCGTCAAGGTCCGAGAACGTCAGGTCCCGGCTGATCCAGGCAGAGATCTCCGATCCAATGCGGATGTCCGGCTCGCCCAGTTGCAGAGGGGTCTCGAACACGCCCATGTTCGCTGAGCAAAGGGCTTTGCCGTCAGTGACATAGAGGAACTCGTGGAAGCCATCCGGCAGAAAGGCGACGCGGCGCAATTGCCCGTTGAATTCCTGTGTGCAAGGCGCGGAGGTGACCTGCGCTTCCAGTGCGGCAAATGTGGAGAGCAGATTATTGTGGATCTTGGCGTAGGGGGCCAGCGCGACGCGGCTCTCGTCCAGCATGGCCTGCCGCGCCTGATGCAGGGCGAACAGGCCCGCCGAAGCAATCAACGTGAGGAAGATAATGATCCCCAAGACGATCGCGATGATCGTTTGCTGGCGACGAGAAATGAAAAGACTGACAAGCTTCGCCATGAAACCGCTGCTAGGTTTTCAGTCCCGGCAGTCAATGCCAAAACCCTCTACGAGTGCTTAAAAAATGCACACGACATGCGGGCGGCTCGAAGCTTTACAAGCGTCGCAAGGCCGCACCTTCCCCAACGGCCCCCTGTGACCCTTTGGGCGAGCGACCGGCATTTCCCAAGCCGGCAGTTTCGGCTAGAGCGAGGTCATGGAAGAATTCGACTATATCGTCGCCGGTGCCGGTTCGGCTGGATGCGTTCTCGCCAACCGGCTCTCGGCCAATCCGCGCAACCGGGTGCTGCTGCTCGAGGGGGGTGGCAAGGACAACTGGATCTGGTTCCACATCCCGGTGGGCTACCTCTTCGCCATCGGCAATCCCCGTTCCGACTGGATGTTCAAGACCTCCGCCCAGACCGGGCTGAATGGCCGGGCGCTGTCCTATCCGCGCGGCAAGACGCTCGGCGGATCCTCGGCCATCAACGCGATGATCTACATGCGCGGCCAGGCTGCGGATTACGACCATTGGCGCCAGCTTGGGCTTGCCGGCTGGGGCTGGGACGACGTCCTTCCGCTGTTCAAGGCGATCGAGGATCATGTGGACGGCGCGAGCGAGTTCCACGGCGACGGCGGCGAGTGGCGCGTCGAGCACCCACGCATCCGCTGGGACATCCTCGACCGGGTCCGCGATGCCGCCCTTGCCGCTGGCGTTCCCAAGATCGCCGACTTCAACACGGGCGACAATGAGGGCTCTGCCTATTTCCAGGTGAACCAGAAGGGCGGGCGACGCTGGAGTGCGGCGCGCGGCTTTCTCAAGCCCGTCCTGCACCGGCCCAATCTGAAGGTCGTCACCGGCGTGATGATCGATCGCGTAAACGTGCGCGCCGGCCGCGCCGTGTCGCTGCAATATCGCCGGGATGGCCAGACCTTCGAGGCGCTGGCGGCCGGCGAGATCGTGCTGTCGGCCGGTGCCGTCGGCTCGCCGGTGATCCTGGAGCGCTCGGGCATAGGCGACACCGACCGACTGAAGACCCACGGCATCGCGTCGGTCCGCCATCTGCCGGGGGTCGGCGAGAACCTGCAGGACCATCTGCAGATCCGGCCGATCTACAAGGTCCACGGCATCAAGACGCTGAACAGCGAATACAAGAACCTCTTCCGTCGGGCGATGATGGGCGTCGACTACGCGCTGCGCCGCCGCGGCCCGATGACCATGGCACCGAGCCAGGTCGGCGCCTTCGTGAAGTCGACGCCGGACCGGGCAACGGCGGATCTGGAGTTCCATTTCCAGCCGCTGTCCCTGGACGACTGGGGCAAGGGCCTGCATTCCTTCTCCGCCTTCACCGCCAGCGTCTGCAATCTGCGTCCGACGAGCCGCGGCAGCGTCCATCTGAGCGGATCGCTGGTCGAGGACACGCCGGATATCTCACCGAACTACCTGGCGACGGACGAGGATCGGCAGGTGGCGGTGGAAAGCCTGAAATGGGCCCGTCGGATCGTCGGGCAGGCGCCGCTGGCCCCGTATCGACCGGAGGAATACAAGCCCGGTGCGCATGTCGTGTCGGACGAGGACATGCTGGTGGCGGCCGGCGATCTCGGCACGACGATCTTCCATCCGGTCGGAACGGCGAAGATGGGGACGGATGGCGACGCCGGCGCAGTTGTCGACGAGCGACTGCGGGTGCGCGGCGTCGATGGGCTCAGGGTCGCCGATGCCTCGGTGATGCCGACCATCACGTCCGGCAACACTAATTCGCCGACCATCATGATTGCCGAAAAGGCCGCGCGGATGATCGTCGAGGATTCGCGGATCTGAGCCACCTCCCTGCCCATCGTCTGCCAGCCGGTCATCATCCTGTCACGGGTGTCGCTGTAGTCGGCCCCTATGGGGGACGCCGACCTTTCAGCGATTCCCGAACCACTTTGAGGAGAACACCATGATCCGCAGCTTCGGCCTCGCCGCCGCCACGCTTGCCGCCACGCTTCTGTCCGGCACGGCCTTCGCCCAGTCGGGCAAGCTGGTGCTCTATACCAGCCAGCCGAACGAAGACGCGCAGGCGACCGTCGACGCATTCGAGGCGAAACACCCCGACGTCGACGTGGAATGGGTGCGGGACGGCACGACCAAGGTCATGGCGAAGCTGCAGGCCGAGTTCGCCGCCGGCAATCCGCAGCCGGACGTGCTGTTCATCGCCGACAGCGTGACCATGGAAGGCCTGAAGCGCGACGACCGGCTGATGCCTTATGCCGACGCCGATACGACCGGTTTCGCCGAGGGCCTGTTCGATACGGACAAGACCTATTTCTCGACGAAGCTGATCACCACGGGCATCGTCAACAACACCCGATCCGAGATGACGCCTGCGTCCTGGAAGGACCTCGTCAAGCCGGAAGCCGAAGGCCAGACGACCATGCCGAGCCCGCTCACCTCGGGCGCCGCGCTGGTCCATCTGGCGACGCTGACCCAGAACCCGGATCTGGGCTGGGACTATGTCGCGGCGCTGGCCGAGAACGGCACCACCGCTTCGGGCGGCAATGGCGGCATCCTGAAGGCCGTCGCGGGCGGCGAGAAGGCCTACGGCGTCATCGTCGACTTCCTGCCGATCCGCGAAGCGGCAAACGGGTCGCCGGTGAATTTCGTCTTCCCCGAGGAGGGCGTCTCGGCCGTCACCGAGCCGGTGGCGATCCTGAAGACCGCGCAGAACCCCGAGGCTGCAAAGGCCTTCATCGATTTCATCCTCAGCGAGGACGGTCAGAAGCTGGCGGCGAGCCAGGGCTATCTGCCGGCCCGCGAAGGCGTTGCTGCACCCGAGGGCTTCCCCTCGCGCGACGAGATCAAGCTGATGCCCTTCGATGCGGCCAAGGCGCTTGCCGACGAGGAAGCGAACAAAAAGCGCTTCGCCGAACTCTTCGGTGGCTGACCGCTGACGCCCATCGCTTCCATTGTCAGACGTTTAAACGGCGAGAGCATCACTCTCGCCGTTCTTGTCGTTTTCGTCGGTCTCGTCAGCGCCGTGCCGGTCACGCGGCTCGTGGTGGAAGCCTTCGCCCCCGGTGGCACGCCCGATCTGGCCAATATCCGCGACGTGCTCGGTTCTCGCTCCACCTGGATCGCGGCCTGGCATTCGCTGGTGACTGCGACGCTCGGCACCGTGATCTCGCTTCTCCTCGGCACGCTCTTTGCGCTGATCGTCGCCCTCACCGACATTCGCGGCAAGGCAGCGCTGGTCTTCTGCTTCCTGCTGCCGCTGATGATCCCGCCGCAGGTGACGGCGCTCTCCTGGGCCCAGTTGTTCGGGCCTGCAAGTCCGCTGCTGATCACGCTGGGCCTTGCGCCCCCGCTCGGCTCGCCGAACCCGATCTATAGCCCCGAAGGCATCATCCTCCTCCTCGGCATACAGCATGCCCCGCTGGTGTTCCTGGCCGTGCGCGCCGGGCTGCGCGGCCTGCCGCGCGAGATGATCGAGGCGGCGCGGGCCTGCGGCGCGCGGCGCCTGCGCGTGCTGGCGACGATCGTCCTGCCGATGATGACGCCGGCACTGGTCGCCGGCGGGGCGCTCGCCTTCGTCTCGGCGGTGGGGAATTTCGGCATTCCCGCACTGCTCGGCATTCCTGCTGGCTATACCGTACTGCCGACACTGATCTACCAGCGGCTGGCGAGCTTCGGCCCGTCGATCATCTCGGAAGTCGCGGTGCTGTCGATCGTCGTCGGCGCCCTCGCCTTCGTCGGCTTCGCCGTCCAGGCCCTGGTCATTGGCAGGCGCGACTACCGGACCGTCGGCGCGCCGGCGCAGGCGCTGCGTTATGCGCTCGGCCGCTGGCGCGCGCCGATCGAGGGCGTCGCCTGGGCAATCATCATCGCCATCCTCGTCGTGCCGCTGATCGCCCTCCTCGCCACGTCGCTGGTCACTGCCTATGGCGTGCCGCTGACGGGCGAGACGATGACCCTGTCGAACTATGCCGAGGTGCTGTTCCGCCAGGACGCCACGGTGCGCGCCTTCCGCAATTCCTTCCTGCTGGCGGCGGGGACATCGCTGTTCCTGGTCACGGTCTGCGTGCCCTTCGCGGCCTTCGTCGTCTGGCGCAAGAGCCGGCTTCTCGACGCGCTGGCGATGACGGCGGAACTGCCCTACGCCCTGCCCGGCATCGTCCTCGGCATCGCCGCGATCCTGATCTTCATCGTGCCCCTGCCGGTGGTCGGCATCAGCCTCTACAACACGATCTGGATCATCTTCTTCGCCTATCTGGCGCGCTTCCTCACGTTGTCGCTGCGGCCGGTGATCGGCGCCGTGCAGCAGACCGACCGGGCGCTGGAGGAAGCTGCGAGGATGACCGGCGCGCGCTATCTGTTCCGGCTGCGCACGGTGGTCTTCCCGTTGCTGGCGCCGGCCGCGGCAGCGGGCGCGATCCTCACTTTCATGACCAGCTTCAACGAGCTCACCGTCTCGGCACTGCTGTGGTCGTCCGGCAACGAGACGCTGGGCGTCGTCGTCTTCAATCTCGACGATTCCGGCGCCACGGTCCTGGCCTCGGCCGTGGCCGCGGTAACAGTGGTGGCGATCATCGCGATCATGGGCGTGACGGCGCTGGCGGCACGCAGGCTGCCGCGCGGCGTGCTGCCCTGGACCGACTGAGGCTGCTGGCTCAGGCGGCGCGCGCGGCTGACACGCTCGCGGCCACCCCCGGCAGCAGCCAGCCATCCTGGACCCGGATGGTCACGCTCGTCCCTGCAGGTACCAGGCGCGGCGCCCAGACCGGCAGAATCTCGCGGGGTGCGGCCTCCGGGGCAACCTCCAGCAAGGCGTGCGAGCCCTTGAACGTCGACTTGACCACGCGAGCGGCAAACCCTTCGCCGTCGCTCAGGCCCAGATGCTCGGGCCGCAGGCACAAGCGGGCGGAGGCGCCAGACGGCGCCAGCGTCGCAGGAGCGGCCCGCACGTCGGCCTCGTGGTCGAACAGCGCGACACGAGCCTTGCCGGATGCCGCCGGGCCGACGACGCGGCACTGCACCACCGAGCCATTGCCGACGAAGCGGGCGACGGCCTCGCTGGCCGGTTCGCCATAGAGCGCCACCGGGTCGGAGACCTGCAGCACCTTGCCCGCTTCCATCACCGCGACGCGGTCGGCCATGGCCATCGCCTCGGTCTGGTCGTGGGTGACATAGACCATCGTCGCCTTGGTGCGTTCGTGGAATTCCTTGAACGTGTCCTCCATCGAGGCGCGCAGATTGACGTCGAGATTGGCCAGTGGCTCGTCGAGCAGCACCACGGCGGGGTCCATGGCAAGGCAGCGAGCCAGCGCCACGCGCTGGCGCTGGCCGCCGGAAAGGTCGGCTGGTCGCCGGTTCTCGAAGCCGGACAGGTCGACGGCGGCGAGCGCCTCCGCGACCTGGTCCGCCTTCGCCGCGCCCCTGATGCCGCGCACGCGCAGCGGATAACCGACATTTTCGGCAACGTTCATGTGCGGCCACAGCGCGTAGGACTGGAAGACGATGCCGACATTGCGGTCTTCCGGGGCGACGTGCCGGCCCTCACCGGCCATCGGCACGCCGTCGAAGCGGATCCACCCGCTTGTCAGCGTGTCGAACCCGGCAATCAGCCGCAGCAGCGTGGTTTTGCCGCATCCCGACGCCCCAAGCAGCGCCACGAATTCTCCCGCCGCGATCTCCAGCGACACGCCATCGACGGCGGCGGCATCGCCGAAGCGTTTGGTGACGGCGGACAGGCTGATTGCGGACATGAAGGACTCATCGTGATGCTGCGTTGCGGCAGAGGATAGAGCGGTCGTCGCCCCGATGCGAGACGAGACGTGGCAATCGGCTGGCGGCACGCCTCTCGACCAAAGGCACGGTATTGGTGAAAAGGCGGCGCGGGGCTGCGTCGGACGGAAACCTCAGCGCGAGGAGAACTGGTCCTCCAGCCGCTGCTGCCATCGGGGCGACAGGATGATGTGGTCGATCTCGGCGCGCAGCCGGTCCGACCCGCCGATCTGAAACAGCAGCATGGCGACAGTGCCCTCGAAGCGCTGGACGCTCTTACCATCCGCCGCGCTCTTGGCCGGCTGATAAGGATGGGCGATCCGGTCGATCTCGTCCGCGTCGAGGGCTTCCAGCGCGCTATCGAGACTGGCGAAGCTCGTCAGCTGCCGTGCCTCTTCCAGATCGCTCGCGGGCACCGCACCGTCCGCGACGAAACCCACATGCTGCTGCGATATGGCATCATCGAGACTGGGTCCGCCGCCCTTCTGGCCGGTGAGCGACACGAGATAGGCGGTCAGGATCGCGGTCAGCGCCATGGAAAACAGCATCCAGATCATCGCCACGACACGCCCGCCCAGCGTCTTCGGCACGAGATCACCGTAACCGATCGTCGTCGCCGTCACACCGGCCCACCAGAAACCGTCGCCGATGCCTCTGATGTGGGATTCGCGCGAGGCGAGGCCGCCGTCGTCGGTGCGCTCGACCAGCCAGAAGATCGTTCCCACGACCAGCAACAGGCGCTGATCATGCCGACGACCTTGAGGAAGCCGATGTTGAAGAGGCCGGCGAGTCCCTCGATGAAGCCCGAGGTACTCGACGCGCCGGGCGCGCCGATCAGTCCGATCGCGTCCACATGGAACGGCAGGCTGCGCACCATCCCGACGGCGGCCAGCGGCTCGGCATAAACCGGAAAGATGGTCTGCGACGGTTGCAGCGCTGGCTGGCTGCCGGCCTCGACCAGTTCATACCCGACACCCGCCGCGTCTGTCGCTTCGCGAAACAGATCGACCGCCGGGCCGCTCCAGTTCCCGTCCTCGTCCTGCATCGCATACGGCGCCATCTCGACCACCCCGACCGCCTGCGCGGTCGCGCTCGAACCGGGCAGGCAGAAGGAGGCAACAACGATGAGACCGGCGAGGAACCGGCAATAGCTTGGCATGATGGATCAGAACCCGATCGGAGAGAATTAGCAGGAACGGTCGCGTCGGCCCTCAGCTGATCGGTCATTCGAGCAGCAACAGGCTTAGTGCGGAACGCCGGCTTGCCGATCGCGATCCATCATTTCGGACGCGAGCCCCTTAAAACAGCCCCTCGATCTCCCCCGCCTCGTTGAGTCGGATGGTTTCCGCCGCCGGTTTCGAGGGCAGGCCGGGCATGGTCATGATCTCCCCGCAGATGGCCACGACGAAGCCGGCACCGGCGGACAGGCGCACTTCCCGGACATGCACGGTGTGGCCATCCGGCGCACCGCGACGGGTCGGATCAGTGGAGAAGGAATACTGCGTCTTGGCCATGCAGACCGGGAGCTTGCCGTAGCCGGCCTCCTCCCAGGCGGCCAGCTGGTCGTGCACGCTCTTGTCGGCCGTCGCCTCCACGCCGCGATAGATGCGCTTGACCACGGTCTCGATCTTCTCGAACAGGCCCATCGCATCCGGGTAGAGCGGGGCAAACTGCGAGACGCCGCTGTCGGCGAGGGCCACCACCTTGTGCGCCAGTTCCTCGATGCCGGCCGAGCCATGGGCCCAATGGCGGCAGACGATCGCCTCCTCGCCCATGCCGGCGACGTATTCCTTGATCGCCGCGATCTCGGCGTCGGTGTCCGTGACGAAATGGTTGATCGCCACCGTCGCGGGCACGCCGAACTGGCGGATGTTCTCGATGTGCCGCCCCAGATTGGCGCTGCCCGCCTTCACCGCTTCGACATTCTCGGTGCCGAGATCTTCCTTGGCGACGCCGCCATTCATCTTCAGCGCCTTGACGGTGGCGACGATGACGGTGGCAGCCGGCTTCAGGCCGGCCTTGCGGCACTTGATGTCGAAGAACTTCTCCGCCCCGAGATCGGCGCCGAAGCCGGCCTCGGTGACGACGTAGTCGGCCAGCTTCAGCGCCGTGGTGGTGGCGACGACCGAGTTGCAGCCATGGGCGATGTTGGCGAACGGGCCGCCATGCACGAAGGCCGGGTTGTTCTCGAGGGTCTGGACAAGATTGGGCTGCATCGCTTCCTTCAGCAGCACCGCCATGGCGCCATCGGCCTTGAGGTCGCGGGCGAAGACCGGCGTCTTGTCGCGGCGATAGGCGACGACGATGGCGCCCAGGCGCTTCTCGAGATCGGCGAGGTCGGTGGCGAGGCAGAGGATCGCCATCACCTCGGATGCGACGGTGATATCGAAGCCGCTCTCGCGCGGATAGCCATTGGCGACGCCGCCAAGCGAAGCGACGATGCCGCGCAGCGCCCGGTCGTTCATGTCCAATACCCGGCGCCAGGTGATGCGGCGCGTGTCGATATCGAGCGCATTGCCCCAGTAGACGTGGTTGTCGATCAAGGCGGCGAGGAGGTTGTGCGCCGTGGTGATGGCATGGAAATCGCCGGTGAAATGGAGGTTCATGTCCTCCATCGGCACGATCTGCGCATGGCCGCCGCCGGCCGCGCCGCCCTTCATGCCGAAATTCGGTCCGAGCGAGGCCTCGCGGATGCAAACTGCGGCGCGCTTGCCGATGCGGTTGAGGCCGTCGCCGAGTCCGACCGTGGTGGTGGTCTTGCCCTCCCCCGCCGGGGTCGGGTTGATCGCGGTGACGAGGATGAGCTTGCCGTCCGGGCGCCCCCCCAGCGACTTGATGAAGGGTGCGGAGATCTTCGCCTTGTCGTGGCCATAAGGAACGATGTCCTCTTCCGCGATGCCGAGCGTGGCGGCGATCTCGCGGATCGGCTTCTTGTCCGCGGCGCGCGCGATGGCGATGTCGGATGTGATCTCGGCCAACCCGGCTCTCCCTGTATCGTCTGCCTAGCAGGCGACCATAGGCAGCCGGGCGCTGCAATGCCAATGCCCGGAGCGCTCAGGAATATCTATCCCACGATAAGCTGCGCTTGGCAGTCCTGCCGAGGCGGGGCGGCATCGTCGAACGCAACGTGCGCCCAAGCTGCAACGGAAAGAGCCCGGACGCAGGCGCGTACCGGGCTCTTCATTCCTGGATCGCGATGCACGGCGTCGGGAGGAGAACACCGCAATCGGACCGTCAGCGCGGATATGGTGTCGAACAAGCCCGCCAACCGGGAGGAAGAAGCCGGGCTCCCCGTTCGGCCAACACCGCAGCAACCTCACTCTAGGCGATGCCGCCAAAAGATGCTGTCACCAGTTTGCTACAAATTGTACCAAAATCGCACAATTGATGCAGCGGGACGACATGCCCGCCATTGCAGCAGATGCCATGCCGTTAACGGGGCACGTGTCAGCACACTGAGACAGAAGGCCGGCGACGGCGGGTCTTGCAATGGCCGCGATAACGTGCCGCCTGGCGACGATAAATCTCGCGAACTGTTGCGTTCACCGGCTCCCACAGCAATAACAAGGCCATCGCCCCATTTTCATGCAGCCGCGGGACGCGCGAGCGCTCCGCCGGTCTGCCGATCAGGAGATATTCGATGCAGTTTTCAAGAATGCTCGCCGGTGCCATGCTCGGAACGGCGCTGTTCGC
Organism: Aurantimonas sp. A2-1-M11; assembly: GCF_036549475.1. Classification (NCBI taxonomy): domain Bacteria; kingdom Pseudomonadati; phylum Pseudomonadota; class Alphaproteobacteria; order Hyphomicrobiales; family Aurantimonadaceae; genus Aurantimonas; species Aurantimonas sp. A2-1-M11. The sequence goes on from NZ_JAZHLI010000008.1 coordinate 11,202, forward strand.
CGTACCCGCGCTCGCCCAGGAGAACGAAGCCTGCTCCACCGTCCGCTTTTCCGACGTCGGCTGGACGGACATCACGGCGACGACCGCCGTGACGACGGAACTCCTCAAGGGCCTTGGCTACGAGACCAACACCAAGGTCCTGTCGGTGCCGGTGACCTTCGCCTCGATGAAGAACCAGGACATCGACGTCTTCCTCGGCAACTGGATGCCCTCCATGCAGGCCGACATTGCGCCTTATCTGGAGGACGGCTCGGTCGAGGACGTCAAGACCAATCTGACCGGCGCGAAATACACGCTGGCGGTGCCCCAGTACCTGTATGACGAGGGGCTGCAGAGCTTCTCGGACATCGCCAAGTTCTCCGACCAGCTCGACAGCAAGATCTACGGCATCGAGCCCGGCAATGACGGCAACCGCCTGATCCTCGACATGATCGAGAAGGACGCCTTCGGTCTCGGCGATTTCGACATCGTGGAATCCTCCGAGCAGGGCATGCTCAGCCAGGTGGCCCGTGCGGAGCGCTCGGAAGACCCGATCGTCTTCCTCGGCTGGGCTCCGCATCCGATGAACAAGAACTTCGACCTCGAGTATCTCGCCGGCGGCGACGATTTCTTCGGTCCCGACTTCGGCGGCGCGACGGTCCACACGACGGTCCGCAAGGGCTTTCTGGAAGAGTGCCCGAATGTCGGTGCGCTGCTCTCCGACCTCACCTTCTCGCTGGAGATGGAGAACGCCGTGATGAGCGCGATCCTCGACGACGGCAAGAAGCCGGAGGTTGCGGCGCAGGAATGGCTGAAGGCCAATCCCGACCAGATCACCACATGGCTGGAGGGCGTGTCGACCAGGGACGGCGAGGCTGGCCTGCCGGCGGTCAAGACCTATCTCGGCCTGTCGTAAGCTCTGAAGGGTCGGCAGCGCCGGCCCGACCCCGACATGAGGACGCCGGGTCGTTCGCGGCCCGGCCTGCCGTTTGATCGAATTGCCCCTGTCGGCGCAGCCTCGCCGGACGGCCAGCAGGCGCGACGACCTCCGTCGTCATGGCGTCCGCCAGCCGTGACGCGATCCTGGAAGGACCCTTTCGCCCGTGCAGTGGCTTGTAGATCACCCGCTCCCGATCGGCGACTACGCCGAAGCCTTCGTCGATTGGCTGACGGCCAATTTCACCTTTCTCTTCGACGCGATCCGCGACGGGCTGGGCGCCTTCATCGACGCCATCCTCTTCATCCTGCAATGGCCGCACCCGCTGGTGGTCGTCGCGGTCTTCGCCGCCATCGCCTATGCCGCACGGCGCTCGATCCCCATCGTCATCTTCACGGTGGCCGGCCTCCTGCTGATCATCAATCTCGGCTTCTGGGAGGACACGACGGAGACCCTGGCGCTGGTTCTCGCCTCAACCGCCGTGTGCATGATCATCGGCGTGCCGGTGGGCGTGGCCGCCGCCCGGCGCGAATGGCTCTATGCGATCCTTCGGCCGATTCTCGACCTGATGCAGACGATTCCGACCTTCGTCTATCTGATCCCGGCGCTGATCCTGTTCGGCCTCGGGCTGGTGCCGGGCCTCGTGGCGACGGTGATCTTCGCCCTGCCCTCGCCGATCCGGCTGACGCGCCTGGGCATCGCCTCGACGCCGCGCCAGTTGCTCGAGGCCGGCGACGCCTTCGGTGCAACGCCGATGCAGCGGCTGATGACCATCGAGATCCCCTATGCCCTGCCGCAGATCATGGCCGGTCTGACCCAGACCATCATGCTGTCCCTGTCGATGGTGGTGATCGCGGCCCTCGTCGGCGCGCCGGGTCTCGGCGTCCCCGTGCTGCGCGCCCTGAACACGATCAATATCGGCCAGGGCTTCGAGGCCGGGCTGGCGATCGTGCTCCTGGCCATCATCCTCGACCGGTTCTTCCGCATCGACGAACAGGGACGTTCATGAGCCCGATCGTATCCTTCCAGAATGTCTCGATCGTCTTCGGCCGGAACCCCGAACAGGCGCTGCCACTGGCCGACGCCGGCAAGAGCCGCGCCGAGATCCGCGACGAAACCGGCGTGACCCTGGGCGTCGCCGATGCCTCCCTCGACATCAACGAGGGCGAGATCGCCGTGCTGATGGGCCTGTCCGGGTCCGGCAAGTCGACGCTCCTGCGCGCCGTCAACGGGCTGGCACCGATCACCCGCGGCAAGGTGCTGATCGATACCGGCAAGGGCATCGTCGATCCGAAGGATTGCGGCGCCAAGCGGCTGCGGGACCTGCGCCGGCATGAAGTCGCGATGGTGTTCCAGCAATTCGCGCTGCTGCCCTGGCGCACCGTCGCCGACAATGTCGGCCTGGGCCTCGAGTTTTCCGGCATCCCGCGCCGTCAACGGCGCGAACGGGTCGTCGAGCAGCTCGAACTCGTCGGCCTCGGCGACTGGGTCGACAGCCGCGTCGGCGAATTGTCGGGGGGCATGCAGCAGCGCGTCGGCCTGGCGCGGGCCTTTGCCACCAATGCGCCGATCCTTCTGATGGACGAGCCATTCTCGGCTCTCGATCCCCTGATCCGCTCACGGCTGCAGGACGAACTCCTGGAGATCCAGCAGCGGCTCAAGAAGACCATCATCTTCGTCAGCCACGATCTCGACGAAGCCTTCAAGATCGGCAACCGCATCGCGATCATGGAGGGCGGGCGCATCGTGCAGGTCGGCACCGCCCAGGACATCGTCCTGCGTCCGGCCGACGACTATGTCGCCGACTTCGTGGCGCACATGAATCCGCTAAACGTTCTGACTGCAGCGGACGTGATGAAGCCCTATGACCGCACGGACGAGGCAAGCCCGGCCAATGTGGCGCAGATGGCCGAGCCGGAGACGCCGCTGAAGAAGGTGATGGCCGCGGTCAGCGGCGGCAAGGGTACGGTGGTGGTCGCGCGAAAGGGCGAAATCCTCGGCCAGATCAGCCCGCAGGAGATCGTCGACGCACTGGAGCGCCATCAGGTTAACCAGTAACGCCCTCTACCCTGCATCGATCGCGCACCTTTGCCTGTTTGCCTCACCTGAACGGCTGGCAGGTTGGACGTTGGTTTCTCGTTACAATGCGGACCGATCTCCGGCCGCGAGTGCCCCTATCTGCAAGGATCCGTCATGCTCAAATTCTTCGCCAGCGCCGTTGGCATCATCTTTCTCATCGGGCTTCTCGTGGTCGTCGGCCTGCTGATGCTGATCTTCTGACCGGCGTTGGATGAGACTCTCAGACTGCTGGAAATCCCGGACGGTCTGGCGTGGTCCAGCCCGTCACTGTGGCTGTCGACATGGTTCGGCGCCGGTCTCGTCAATCCGCTCCGGGCAGGGCTGGCCATCGCGACGGCGGTGTTCGCAGCCTTGCTGTTGCGGCGCCGCAGATGGTTGGCCGTGGTCCTGGCGGCGGTGACCGGCGCCGGTACCATGGGCGTCATCCTGTGGGACGGCGCGACCGGTACCGGCGATGACCGACGCATCGTCGTCGACGAGGTCGCCGGCTTCCTTGTCGTAGCCTTGATACTCGGCGCCGCCCGATGGCAGCGTCTTCTGTTGGCCGCGCCGATCTATCTCGCCATCGATCGCTGGAAGATCTGGCCGCTGGACTGGCTGGAGACGCTTCCTGGCGCCCTCGGGGATGGGCGACGATATGGGCGCCGCGCTGCTCACGATCCTGCTTTTTCTCGCTGCCGAGCTGCTCAGGCCCTCCGGCACGGCTCACCGCGCCCGGTCATAACGCCCGGGCTCGGCCGGTCCCGCTGGCTCAGGCCTGGATCAGCGTCTCGGCCCGCGCCGGTGGTAGCCGTCCTTCGTCGACCGCGAAACAGGCGACTTCGGTCGCACCGTGCCGCTTGAGCACCGGCAATTCCGAGCGGCAACGATCATTGGCGAAGGGGCAGCGCGGGTTGAACGAGCAGCCAGGTGGCGGGTTGAAGGGCGACGGCAACTCGCCGGTCAGGCGGATGCGCTCGACCTTCTTCGTGGGGTCGGTCGCCGGCGTCGCCGACAGCAGCGCCCGCGTGTAGGGGTGCAAAGGGTTGGCGTAGAGCGCGTCGACCGGGGCGATCTCCACCGGCCGGCCGAGATACATTACCATTACCCGGTCGGCGACATGCCGGACCACCGAGAGGTCGTGGCTGATGAACACGTAGGTCAGGCCGAGCCGGTCCTGCAGGTCGGCAAGAAGGTTCAGGATCTGCGCCTGAATCGACACGTCCAGCGCCGAGACCGGCTCGTCGAGGACGAGGATCTTCGGCTCGAGGATGATCGCGCGGGCGATGGCGATGCGCTGGCGCTGGCCGCCGGAGAACATATGCGGATAGCGGCCGTAATGCTCGGGCCGCAGCCCGACTTCGGCCAGGGCCGCCTCGGCCTTCGCACGGCGCTCGGCGCGCGACAGACTGGTGTTGATCTTCAGCGGCTCCTCGATGATCGTGCCGACCTTCTGGCGCGGGTTCAGCGCGCCATAGGGGTTCTGGAAGACGATCTGCACCGTCGAGCGCAGCCGCTTGGCGTCGCCCTTGTCCTTGCCGGTGATCCGGACGCCGTCGATGTCGAGTTCACCCGACGACGGCGTCTCGATCATCGTCAGCAGGCGGGCAAGGGTCGACTTGCCGCAGCCCGATTCGCCGACGATCGCCAGCGTCTCACCTTCCTCGACCGAGAAGCTCGCTTCCTTGACGGCCTTGAGCTCCAGTTGCTTGGCGAACATGCCGCGCCGGACCTCGTAGACCTGGCTGACGTCCTTGGCCGTGACGATGGCGTTCATCGGGCAGCTCCCTGCGCCTGGGACGCTTCGAGCGGCGCGTTCATCGGGTAGTGGCACAAGGCTTCGCCGAGCGCCGTCGGCTGGCGTGGCGGCACGATGGTGCGGCAGCGATCGTCGGCCTTCGGGCAGCGCGGGTTGAACAGACATCCATTCGGCCGGTCGCCCTGCCCCGGCACGACGCCCGGAATCGTCGGCAGGCGGTCGCCGGTCGAGCGTTCGGGGATCGCGGCAAGGAGGGCCGCCGTATAGGGATGGTGCGGCGTCTCGAACAGGCTCGCCACCTTCTGGCGCTCGACCTGCTGGCCGGCATATTGCACGACGACTCGCTCGGCCGTCTCGGCGATGACGCCCATGTCGTGGGTGATCAGGATCATCGCCATGCCATGGGATTTCTGCAGGTCGAGCAGGAGATCGAGGATCTGCGCCTGGATGGTCACGTCGAGCGCCGTCGTCGGCTCGTCGGCGATTAGCAGCTTGGGATTGCAGGCGGTCGCCATGGCGATCATCACGCGCTGGCTCATGCCGCCGGAGAGCTGATGTGGAAAGGCCGTGAGCCGGCGCTCCGGCTCCGGCATGCCCACCTGCTGGAGCAGTTCGATGGCCCGGTGCTGGCGCGCCTTGCGGTCGAGATCGGTATGCGCCTTCAGCGCCTCCTTGATCTGGAAGCCGACGTTGAAGCACGGGTTGAGGCTCGCCATCGGTTCCTGGAAGATCATCGCGATGTCTCGTCCGATGATCTTGCGGCGATCGCGACCGGCCATCCGCTGCATGTCGTGGCCTTCGAAACTCATCTCGTCGGCAGTGACGGTGGCGCTCGGCGGGAGGAGTCCCATGAGGCCGAGCATCGCCACCGACTTGCCGGAACCCGACTCGCCGACGATGCCGACGACTTCGCCGGGATCGATGGTGAGATCGATGCCGTCGACGGCCTTGAACGGGCCGGATGCCGTGGCGAACGTCACGGAGAGATTGCGGATCGAAAGAAGGGGCATGAGGTCAGCTTCGTTTCATCTTCGGGTCGAGCGCGTCGCGCAGCCCGTCGCCGACGAGGTTGATCGCCAGCACCGTGATCAGGATGGCCAGGCCCGGGAAGGTCACCACCCACCAGGCGCGCAGGATGAATTCGCGCGCCTCGGCCAGCATGGTGCCCCATTCCGGCGTCGGTGGCTGGGCACCCATGCCGAGGAAGCCGAGCGCGGCGGCGTCGAGGATGGCGTTGGAGAAGGACAGCGTCGCCTGGACGATCAGCGGCCCGAGACAGTTGGGCAGGATCGTCACGACCATCAGCCGCAGCGGGCCGGCCCCGACGACTCGGGCGGCCGTGACGTATTCTCGCTGCTTCTCGGCCATCACCGAGGCGCGGGTGAGCCGGACGAAATGCGGTTGCAGCACCAGGGCGATGGCGATCATTGCGTTGAACAGGCCGGGTCCGAGCACCGCCACGAGAACCAGCGCCAGAAGCAGCGACGGAAAGGCGAGGATGATGTCCATCACCCGCATGATCACCGTATCGACCCAGCCGCCGACATAGCCGGCAATGAGGCCGAGCGAGATGCCGGTCGAGACCGCGATGACCACCACGACGACGCCGATGAACAGCGAGTAGCGCGCCCCGTAGATCAGCCGCGAGAGGATGTCGCGGCCGACCGGGTCGGTGCCCAGCAGAAAGGTCATCTGCCCGCCATCCTGGAACGCCGGCGGCACCAGCAGCGCATTGGTGTTGGTCAGGATCGGCGAATGCGGCGCGATCAGCGGCGCGAAGATCGCCGCGAGGACCACCAGCGTGAACACCACGAGACCGCCGACGGCGCCCTTGTTCTCGGAGAAGTAGAACCAGAATTCCTTCAGCATCTCGCGCCGCACGTTCTTCGGCGGCTCGCGGTCGGGAATGTCGGCGCCGATGCCTTCGGCAGCTTCCTGCGCTTCGATATGGCTCATCAAGGCCTCCTATTGCGCCCTGACGCGGGGATTGATCACGCCGTAGAGAAGATCCACGATGAGATTGACGAACATGATGATCATGGCGATCAGCAGGAGCCCGCCCTGCACCACCGGGTAGTCGCGGCGGAAGACGCTGTCGACCATCCACTTGCCGATGCCCGGCCATGAGAAGATCGTCTCGGTCAGGATCGCGCCGGCGAGCAGGACGCCGACCTGCAGGCCGATTGTCGTGACCACCGGGATCAGCGCGTTGCGCAGCGCATGGACGCCGACGACGCGGCGCTGCCCGAGGCCCTTGGCGCGTGCGGTCCGCACATAGTCCTCGCCCAGCACTTCCAACATGGCCGAACGGGTCTGCCGGGCGATGACGGCGAGCGGGATGGTCGCCAGCACCACCGACGGCAGGATCAGATGCGACAGTGCCGAGGTGAAGGCACCGGCCTGGCCGGAACGCAGGGAGTCGATCAGCATGAAGCCGGTCGTGGACGGGAAATAATACAGCAGCGAAATGCGGCCCGAGACCGGGGTCCACTGCAGGACGCCGGAGAAGAAGATGATCAGCAGGAGCCCCCACCAGAAGATCGGCATCGAATAGCCGACGAGAGCCGCGCCCATGATCGACTGGTCGAACCAGGAGCCGCGCTTGACCGCTGCGAACACGCCGGCGGGAATGCCGAGCACGATCGCCAGCACCATGGCGCAGAAGGCGAGCTCGAGCGTCGCGGGGAACAGCGTCAGGAACTCGTCGAGCACCGGACGCCGCGTCGTGATCGACTGGCCGAAATCCCCCTGGAACAGTCCGGTGAGGAAATTCCAGAACTGGATCGGGAGCGGCCGATCGTAGCCGAGCATCGCCGACAGCTCGGCGTGACGTTCCGGCGAAAGACCGCGCTCGCCGGCCATCATCTGCACCGGATCGCCGGGCAGCAGGCGGATGAAGAAGAACGCCACCAGGGCGACGCCAATGAAGGTTGGCACCAGGATGGCGATACGGCCGACGAAGAAACGTAACATGGAACCGTTCTACATGTTTTTGCGGGCTGCGACATGCCGCCAGGCGCAGCCGACGCGCGGCGCAGGCCCCCCAAACGAAGGAGGGGCGGCTGACGCCGCCCCTCCTCTGGCTAACCGTTGGAATGCGTTACTCGGTGATGTCGACGCCGTCAAAGGTCATGTCGCCGAGCGGGCTCTGGACGAAGCCCGTCACGTTGGAGCGCATCGGCACGTAGACCACCGAATGGGCGATCGTGGCCCAGGGAGCCTCGCGCTTGAAGACGACCTGCGCCTGCTCGTAGAGCTCGGCGCGCTCTTCCTGCGTCGGCTTGGACTTGGCTTCCTTCACGAGGGCGTCGAATTCCTCGTTGCACCACTGCGCACGGTTGGCGCCGCCGACGGCGTCGCAACCGAGCAGCACGGCGAGGAAGTTGTCCGGATCGCCATTGTCGCCGGTCCAGCCGAGCAGCACGGCGCCATCGCGGTTGGTCTGCGACGAACGCTCCAGATACTCGCCCCACTCATAGGAGACAATCTCGACATCGACGCCGATTGCGCCGAAATCCGCCTGCATCAATTCGGCCATGCGCCGGGCGTTCGGGTTGTATGGCCGCTGCACCGGCATCGCCCAGATCTTCATCGACAGGTCGGTGACACCGGCCTCCTCGAGTGCGGCCTTGGCTGCCTCGGGATCGTATGCGTCATCCTCCAGCGCGTCGTTGTAGGACCACATCGTCGGCGGGATCGGTGCCTTGGCGACTTCACCGGCACCCTGGTAGACCGCGTCGATGATCGCCTCCTTGTTGATCGCCATGTTGAGCGCTCGGCGCACTTCCGGCCGATCGAACGGCTCCTGCTGGGTGTTGTAGGCGAAGTAGCCGACATTCAGGCCTTCCTGATCCAGCACGGTCAGGTCAGGGTTGTTCCGCAGGCTCTCGAGATCAGCAGGATTCGGGTAGGCCATGATGTGACACTCGCCGGCAAGCAGGCGCTGCTGGCGAACTGAAGCATCCGTGGTGATGGCGAAGACCAGATCGTCGATCGGCTGCACGCCGTCCCAGTAGTCGTCGAAGGATTCGTAGCGGATCACGGCATCGGCCTGATAGGCGACGAACTCGAACGGTCCGGTGCCGATCGGGGCCTGGTTCAGCTGCGCCTGCTGGTTGTTCTCCGCGAGCTGGTCGGCATATTCCTTGGACAGAATCGAGGCAAACGGCATCGCCAGATTGGCGATGAACGGCGCTTCCGGACGGGTCAGCGTGAAGCGGACCGTCAGGTCGTCGACCTTCTCGATCGACTCGACGAGTTCCGGCATCGACATGGAGTTGTAGTACTCCCAGGACGCGCCGGCGACATACTGGTGATACGGGTTCTCGCTGTTACCCTGGCGCTCGAAGGAGAAGATCACGTCGTCGGCGTTCATGTCGCGCGTCGGCGTGAAGGTCTCGTTGGAATGCCACTTCACACCCGGCCGCAGCTTGAACGTGTACTGCAGGCCGTCTTCCGAGATTTCCCAGCTTTCGGCGAGGCCCGGTTCGGCCTCGGTGGTGCCCTTCTTGAACTCGGTCAGGCGATTGTAGATCGGGTGGCCGGACGCATCGAAGGTCGTGCCGGCGGTATAGAGCGCCGGGTCGAAGCCCTCGGGCGAGCCTTCCGAACAATAGACGAGCGTCTTGGCCGAAGCGGCCGAGCCGAGCGCGATGGTCAGCGCGGTCGCGGCCAGCAGCCGGGTTGCAATCTTCATGGATGATATCTCCGAATAGCGATGCGGATCGAGAATCCGCGGAGGCCGGCATCCCACAAGGTTTGCAAAAATCATGCAAGCGCAATTTTTGACCAGTTATTCAAACACGATCTCGGGCGCCTGCGACGCCGTGGCGCCCAGTTCGAGCTGCGCCAGAGCCCGGGCGGCGATGTCCTTATAGATCGTCGCGTGTGGGCCGTCGGAGTCGCTGGCCACGACCGGCTGACCGCTGTCCGAACTCTCGCGAATCGCCATCTCGATCGGCACCTCGCCGAGGAACGGGACGCCCAGCCGTGCGGCCTCCTCGCGTGCGCCGCCGTGGCCGAAGATATCGTAGCGGTGCCCGGTATCGGGGGCGATGAAATAGCTCATGTTCTCGACGATCCCGAGCACCGGCACCTCGACCTTCTGGAACATCGCCAGGCCCTTGCGCGCATCGATCAGCGCCAGATCCTGCGGCGTCGAGACGATGACGGCGCCGGCCAGCGGCACGTTCTGCGCCATGGTCAGCTGCGCGTCTCCGGTGCCCGGCGGCATGTCCACCACCAGAATGTCGAGTTCGCCCCATTCGACCTCGCGCAACATCTGCGTCAGGGCGGACATTACCATCGGTCCGCGCCAGATCATCGGGGTCTCCTCGTCGACGAGGAACCCCATTGACATCGCCTTCAGGCCATAGGCTTCCAGCGGGATCATCGTGCGCCCGCCCGACGTGCGCGGCTTGCCCTTGAGGTTGAGAAGACGCGGGATGGAGGGCCCGTAGATGTCGGCGTCGAGAATGCCGACCTTCATGCCCACCGCCGCGAATCCGAGGGCCAGATTGACCGCCGTGGTCGACTTGCCGACGCCGCCCTTGCCCGACGCGACGGCGACGATCCGGGCGATGCCGGGAATACCGGGCTTCGGTGACGGCTTGCGCGGCGGAGCGGGCCCGGTGGCCGGCGCTTCGCCCTGTCGGATGGCCTCACCGGGGCGCCGCGCAGGCTCTGGCCGGGGCGGTGCTGATCCGGCGGGACGCTCTGCGGTCAGGGCAACGAGCGCATTCGAAATGCCCGCGATCCCGGCGACGGCAGCTTCGACGCTGCGGCAGAACGGTTCGAACCGCTCGGCCTCGGCGGCCGGCACCGACAGGGAGAAGAACGCCTTGCCGTCGGCGATGAAGATGTCGGAGACCATGGCGCGCGAGACGACGTCGCCCTTGCCGTCCGGCGCGTCCATCCCCTTGAGGATGGTCAGGATGTGCGTCTTCTGTGCTTCGCTCACTCTCGACTCCTTGAATGCTGTTTGCCCGCGGGCACGCGGCGCCCCTCGCGGGAACGTCTTGCCTGGCCATGCGTACGGCGCAGACGCGATGCGCCTGCCGGGCCATGCCATGCCAGTCGATGCGCAACCGCTGATATCGTGCGTCGAGCGGGATATCCAACCGGGTCCGGCGTATCCGGGTGGTCGCCGGAGCTGCGTGCGCTCCTCCAGCCGCCGCGCTATGCTGGCGGCATGACCAGAGCAGATGATTCATCACTCGGCAGCATGACTTCACCGGAAGACACCGGAGAGGCCACGCAAACCGGCGTTGCCAGTGCGACGCAGATGCCGCTGCAGCCCGTCGATGACGCGGCCCGGCAACTGGCGCGTTCCCTCCTGCGCAGCGCGCGGGACGGCGCCCTGGCGGTTTCGCGTCCCGGCGACGGACATCCGGCTGCGAGCCTCGTATCCGTCGCCACGGATTTCGAAGGCCGACCGCTGCTCCTCGTCTCGGCGCTTGCCCTGCATTCGGCAGCGCTCGACGCCGATCCGCGCTGTGCCCTGCTGGTCACGCGCGGCGGCAAGGGCGATCCCCTCGCCCATCCGCGCCTCACCCTGTTTGCGTCCGCCAGCGTCGTCCCGGCCGATCATCCCGAGCGCGAGACGCTGCGGGAGCGCTTCCTGGCGCGCCATTCGAAGGCAGCGCTGTATGCCGATTTCGCCGATTTCCGCCTGATCCGGCTGACTGCGGAATCCGCGTCGCTGAATGGCGGGTTCGCCCGCGCCTTCGCGCTGGATGCGGCCGATGTCGTGGACGCACCCGCGCCCGAACTGGCGCGCACTGCGATCAGGGCGCGCGATCATATGAACGACGATCATCGCGACGCAATCGATGCGCTGGCGGCAAACGCCGGTCTCGCCGGAACCGGCTGGCGCATTGCGACCATGGACCGGACGGGCTTCGAGATCGCGCGCGGCGATGTGCTGAAACGGATCGAGTTCGGTCTCGACGCTGCGGAGGCTGGCTACCGTGATGCCTTCGTGTCGCTTGTCCGCGGACCAGCTGGCTGAGAACAGCGCCGGTGAAGCGCCATCTCCGTCAGAGCCCGTATTCGTCCGGACATGCTGCACGGAACCGCAAATTCGTGCCGCCGCGCACGTAGATGCATTGCCCGGTCGCGTTGGCGGCCTCGCCGATCACGCGATCGTCCGGTCCCGCGGTCGTCTCCGGCAGCCGGCCGACGCGATACGGCGCAACGTCCGCGCCTTCCAGCCCGAAAACTGCGCCAAAGGCCGGCGGCAAGCCAGTCCCGCCGCATCCCGAAAGAAGCAGAAGGCCAACCATCGCGGTGGCAATGCTGAACGGCCGACATGGCCGTCCACCCGACTGCCGCTTCATGCTCGTCATGTCCACCCGTCTCCTCGCGCCTGAGGCGCATGCAAACGAAAACGGTCGCCGAGCGCAAGCTCGACGACCGTCGATCACATCAGCGGGTGCTGAGACCCGATGAAATCAGTAGCCGGCCGGGCAACGGTAGACGTTGCCGTCGGAATAGCGGCAGTAACCCTCGCGCTCCCTGGAGCGGCCAACCACGTTACCGGCGATGGCGCCACCAGCGGCACCGATGGCGCCGCCAATCAGCGCGCCTTCGGCGTTACCGCTCACGCCCGCTCCGATCGCAGCGCCACCAAGGCCGCCGAGCGCCGCACCGCCAGCCGTGTAACGATCTTCGGTCGTGCAGCCCGAAGCCGCCAGGGTCAGTGCGGCAACGGCCGCGATCGAAAGCTTCTTGAACATGTTTCCACCTCTCACAAACACAAGCGTCCCACTGCAAAACGCTTCACCGTCGGTTTGGTTCCGCCGCGTCTTGCGTTAAGTTACGTGACGGACGCAAGAACGCTCACGACTGATGGCGCGCTTGCGATCAGCGCGAAGCCACGATCTGGGGCTCGGCGTCGAAAGTGATCAGCAGCTGGCCGTCACGGCTGACAGCCCAGTCGATCGAGGCAGACTGCTCGAACACTTCCTCGTCGACAGCCTTGCACGCGCCGAAGACCTTGCGCTGGTCCGAACCGGTCAGCCGGATCTGCAGGGCCAGATCGCTCTGGCATTCGGCTACGGTTTCGTAAGCGGGGACGGGAACCGGAATTTCCTTGCAGACGGATGCATCGCCCGAACATCCGACCAGCAGCATGAAAGCAGCAACGTGTTCCATGGAACCTCTCCTTTTGTCCTCATAACGGGCCATCGCGAGAGTGGTTCCGCCCTTGACAGGATCGGATGCTGTTTTTCGACGACTATTAGGGGCACAGGTCGCAAAACGACGCTACGTCACGTCGACCTTGCCGGTTTCCGCGCTTGTGACGTCGCGATCGCCGTTCGCGGTGACCTCGTACTGTGCCGCGGGAATGACGAGTGTGTAGCGGATCCCGTCGGGCAGATATTCGAGCTTGGCCTCGCCGCCGACGGCGTTCGGCACGATGCGCTCGAGTGTCGATGTCCCAAAGCGCGGGTCGCGTTCCAGCCTGACCCGAGGGCCATTGCGCTCCTGCCAGACGAAGACCAGCACCTGCTCGTCCTCCTGCCAATCGAAATAGGCGCGGATCGAGACGAGTCCGCCGGGAACGGACAGCGATCCGTAGGAGGCGGCATTCACTGCGAGTTCGTGGAGGGCCAATCCGACATGCAGGGATGCGGTGGGCGACAGATAGACGTCGAGTGCATCGACAGTTATCTGCTCCATCCCGTCCGGTGCATAACGTTCAACCTGCATCTGGACGAGGCTCATCAAATCCGCGCCGCGCCAGTCGGCATCGGTCACGATATCCTGGGACGATGCCAGCGACTGGATGCGCCCACGGAAGCGGACCAGGAATTCGGGTACGGTGACGGAATGGCGGGCGGTCTGGCTGGCCAGGCTCTGGATGATCGCCAGAAGATTCTTCGAGCGGTGCGACAGCTCGCGCAGCAGCGTCTTGAGCGTGTCCTCCCGGCGCTTCTGCTCGGTGATTTCCACCGAGGTTCCGATGAGGCCGCAGATCTTGCCGTTCTCGTCCTCGTCGACATCGATGCGAATGTCGTACCAGCGCACCAGACCCGCAGTCATGGTCGACAATTCGAACCGGGCCGGCTTGCCGGTGTCGATCACCTCCTGCTTCAGCGTTTCCGATCGTTCGGCCACGCTGGCCGGCAGGATGTCGTGATCGCCCATGCCATCGACCGCCGACGCCAACCAGGACCCGCCCGCATTGTAGATCCACGCATAGCGCAGATTGCAGTCCTGAGCGAAGACGGAAACTTCCGTGTTCGCGAGCGCGCGCAAGACCTTGTTCGCTAACATCGTATGCTCAATCGACACGATCGTAGCAGATGGACACTGCTACTATCCCGGACGGCGCATCGAAACACGAGGCGACCGTCCGTACTCAAATACATCCTGTCCCGCCCGGTCGGGCGACCATCCCCGGGATTGCGCGGTATTTGCCGCACCGGGGAAGCGACACGCGTCACCTCGATGATGACGCAGCGCCTCCTGCGGGCGGCGTCATCCCTGCATCGGGACGACGTGCTGCACATCGGGGCCGCCGACCGGCCCGGTCAGGCCGCCGCCTTCTTGTCGGTCTCGAAGAACAGCGCCTGGCTGATCAGCGCCTTGACCATGTCGGGGTTGAACGGCTTGGTCACCAGGAAGGTCGGCTCGGGCCGTTCACCTGTCAGAAGCCGTTCCGGAAACGCGGTGATGAAAATCACCGGTACCGAGACCTTGTTCAGGATATCGTTGACCGCATCAATGCCCGAGCTGCCATCGGCGAGCTGGATATCGGCCAGCACCATGCCCGGCCGCTGCTTGTCGAACAGGGCGATCGCCTCCTTGTGGGTCCGGGCAATACCCGTCACCGCATGGCCGAGGCTTTCCACCATCTGCTCGATGTCCATCGCGATCAGCGGCTCGTCCTCGATGATCATGATCTCGGTCGAGACCTGACGGCCGATATCGGTGCTCGCCTGATCGATCAACTCGGAGAACCGCGTCTCGTCGATGCTGAGGATCGAGGCGGCTTCCTCGGAAGTGAAGCCCTCCACCGCGACCAGCAGGAATGCCTGACGCGGCAGCGGCGAGATGGCTTTCAGATTGTGCGAAGCCTTCTCTTCCCATGCAGAGGTCGGCGCATCCTCACGGATGTTCACCTCGACCGACTGCCAGAGCGACGAGAAGAGCTTGTAGAGAGAGATCCGCGGAGTCTGCTCGTCCGAGAACAGGCTTGGATCGGCAATCAGCGTTTCCAGCACCGCAGCCACGTAAGCATCGCCACTTGCCTGCGAGCCGCTTAGAGCCCGGGAATAGCGCCGTAGATACGGGATATGCGGCGCTATGCGGGATGACATCGACATATAAAAACCCCTCGAATCGATCGAGACAAACTCGTTCACAATGCGGTCGGAAACGTCTCCAGCGAAATAAAGTTCCGAGCATGGGGAACTTCCGACGCCTCCGTGCCCTTTCAGATGGGATGTGGAAGTCGGAAGAAAACCTCGGCGCTTGAATTCCATGGCGAAATCGCTGTGGAACTTGAGGCGCCGAAATGTGCGTCTATATTCCGGCCTCGACTGGAAGCAATGCGAGCGATAAATGCCTACGATGCCGAAAGCCAGCTGTCACGACCTGAAAAGTGCGCGCCGCTCCGGGACTGCCGCAACCGTGCTTCGAGACGCGTGATGGATGATCGCAAGAGCAAGGACGAGAGCATGCAGACTTCTCAGACACAGCGGTCCGAACGCTCCTCCGACAACGGTGTCCAGTCGGCGATCGGCAAGCGTCTGAAGGCCTATTACGACGATGTGGCGAGCGAGCCCGTGCCAGATCGCTTCCTGTCGCTGCTTGATGCGCTGGACGCGGCCGAATCGTCGTCCAAGGCCGGCAGCAAGTAGGCTCCCATGACAGAACAGACGGATTTCCGTAGCGATCTGATCGCCATCATCCCGAATCTCCGCGCTTTCGCCGCGTCGCTCGCCGGGTCCTTCGACCGCGCCGATGATCTGGTTCAGGAGACGCTGGTCAAGGCGTGGGACAAGCAGCACACATTCCAGCCCGGCACGAACCTCAAGGCGTGGCTGTTCACGATCCTGCGCAACGAGTTCTATACGCAGATGCGCAAGAAGGGCCGCGAAGTGCAGGACGTGGATGGTATCCATGCCATGCAGCTGGCCGGACATCCCGAGCAGCACGGGCACCTTGACCTACAGGATTTCCGCAAGGCGCTGGACATGCTGCCGGACGACCAGCGTGAAGCGCTGATCCTCATCGGCGCCTCGGGCTTTTCCTACGAGGAAGCTGCCGAAATCTGCAAATGCGCCGTCGGCACCATCAAGAGCCGCGTCTCACGGGCCCGTACGCGCATCGGCGAACTCCTCGGCATCGAGGGCGATGGCGAATACGGTCCGGACTCGATCTCTTCCCAGATCATCGGCGTCGCGCCGGCGGCCTGATCGCCGGCACCATGTCCACGCGCAGCCTCGCGGCAGTGTGCGAAAACCCCGGCGGCGCGAGGGAACCTCGAAGCCGCAAATTAGTTTCAGTCAGAACCGGATCGGCCGTTTCCACTGGAAGCGCGCATCACCGGCCGGTCAGTTTCATTCGAATGAGGTCCAGCATGGTTTCCGACACCACTCCCAACAATTTCGAGACCAGCGGCACCCCGGGAGGGGCTTCCAAATCGGCGGACAAGGCGGATCTGGAGAACCAGATCGACCATCTGCGCAAGGATCTTGCCGGCGTTACCGAGGCGCTGAAGTCGCTCGCCTCACATCAGGCCGACGACGCCCGTCGCAACGTCTCTGCTCTTCGCGACGACGTCCGCGAGCGGGGTGAGCGCTACATGCAGCAGGCACAGGACGCCGCGTCCGACCTGGAGGAGCAGTTGAGCGAACGCGTGCGATCCGAGCCGATCAAGAGCGTCCTGATCGCGGCCGCCGCCGGTTACCTCTACGCGCGCATCTTCCGCCGCTGATCATGCTCTCCCAGCTGATTACGAAGCTGATCACCGGCGAGGCAGGCACTTTCTTCGCACGGATGAAGCGGGTCATGGGGCTCTACGTGGTCATGGCGTTCTTCGCCCTTGCCACGCTCATGTCTCTGCTTCTGGCACTCTATGTCTTCTTGGCGCAGGTTTACGGGCCCCTGCCCGCAGCGCTCGGCTTTGCCGCAGTCTGGTTCGTTCTGGTCATCGTGACCTGGATCGCGGTTATCATCGCGCGTCGCCCACCGAAAAAGCGGGCCGACGACAGGCTCCAGCGGGATATCGCGTCCATCGCCGGCGTTGCGGCAATGTCCAACCTGCCGCTGATCCTGGGAACGGTGAAGCGTCGGAAGAGCCTGCTTCTGCTTCCCGCAGTCGCGGCCGGCGGTTGGGGTATCTGGCGGGCTATCGGCGCCTACAGACGGGACAGCCGCTACGACTAGGGATCTGGCGCCTCAAGGCGCCAGCCCGATTTGGGACCGAAGGCTTTCGGCAACAGAACGAGGTGGTTCAATGACCAGACCGACGATCGATCACGACACGTGGATCCTCGTTGCGGATGGGCAGAAGGCTCTGTTTCTCCGGAACGACGGTGACGACGAGCTTCGGAACTTTACCGTCTGCCGGGTCGAAGAACAGGACAACCCGCCGACCCGCGACCAGGGGGCCGATCGCCCCGGTCGTATGGGCGACGCGGGGTCCGCGCACCGCTCGGCGGTTGCCGACACCGACTGGCATCAGCTCGCCGAGGATCGCTTTGCCAAGGATCTCGGCGAGATGCTTTACAAGATGGCGCACAAGAACCGGTTCCAGAAGCTGGTGATCGTCGCGCCGCCCCGGATCCTCGGTGAGCTTCGTCACGAACTGCACAAGGAAGTGCTGGACCGGGTCGTAGGCGAAGTGCCGAAGACTCTGACCAATCATCCGATTGATCGGATCGAGACGCTCCTCGGCGACTGACGCGGCGTGCGCCGAATGCCAGATTCCTGGCCCTTTTTATCCAGCAGAATTTTTGAGGAATTTCCTATGTCCAAGATTGATCCGGAGCGCGCCCGCCAGGGCGAAAAGGGCACACCCGTCCTGATGATTCTCCTCGCCGGTCTGGCGCTTTGTGCCGTCGTGTTCGCCGGTCTTGGAATCTACGCCTGGACGATGCCCGACGACACGATTGGGGCCGGGAGTGAAGTTGCCGAAGAACAGGTCGAAGCTCCCGCGGCCAATGGCGACGACCTCGTGACTCCGCAGGAGTCCGAGACTGCCCAGTAGTTAAGCCATGCGACATGCGTTCCTGACCGGGGCGCGAACCACAGGAGACGCGTCATGTCCGATCCGAACGAACATCCGCAGAGCGAGGTGGTTGCCATCGATCAGGAGCCCGGTGGCGACGCAGACCAGCCGGGCATCGCCCAGCCAATCTCGCGCGACGAGATCGATGACCTCATCAACAATTCCCAGATGCCGATCGAGGAGCGCGAAGCGCGGCTTCACGAGATCGCGCAGCGCCTCGGCACCCGAGAGAACATCGATCTCGGCGACGAATTCGATCCGATGCGCGAGCAGGTCAACGAGGCGCTCAACATGCTGGCGAGCGGCGGCCACAGCTATGGCACGCTGGACAGCACCGGTTTCGACCCGGACGATCGGTCCGACTCCCAGCCCGCGGACGATACGGGCCCGTCCAAGGTCTGACACCCGCGCACATAGTACCGGCGCGCCGGCCACCGGCGAGTTCGATTATCCATCTTCGGGAGGTGCGGTCCCGCCGCACCTCTCTTTGCGTTTCAGCGCAGGTAGGTAGCGTCGGATGGGACCAGCACGCTCAGGCCCAGCGGCCGGAGCGTGACCGTCATCTCCGGTTCGATATCCACCAGCTCGCCATCGCGGACAGCCCGTTTGTGGTGGTGGCGTCCCTCGTAGAAAATCCGGACCTCCTGCGCGGTCGTCACCTTCAGGCTGGAATTCTGGCGCCAGCCGCCGAGCATGATGTCGACGGCGACCTTCAGTACCGAACGCAGATCGCGGTCGACGCAGATATAGATGCCGAGCTCGCCGCCCTTCGGGTCGTCGGCATAGGGAATGTGCCCGTCGCCATAGAGGTTGTTGGAGATCGCCACTGCCGGCGTGGTGATCCGCTGGACGACACCATCGATTTCCAGTTCCAGATCAACGACAGGAAAGCGCCGCAGCGCCATGAACACCGCCCGGCTGGTGGCAATCAGCTTGCCGATCCGCGAGGCGTAGGTGATGCGTTTGCGCATCCGAACCATGCGAGCATGCAGCCCCACGGCATATTGGTGGACGAAGGGCTTGCCGTTGACTGCGGCGATGTCCACGGCGGTGATCTCGCCGGAAGCGAGCGCCGCCACGGCCTGCTCCAGCGCCAGCGGGATCTGCAGCGTCCGGGCAAACAGATTCATCGTGCCAGCCGGGAGGATGCCGAGCGCGATCCGCCCATCTGTCAGCGCCTCGGCCGCAGCGGACACGGTGCCATCGCCGCCACCGACGAGGAGCACGTCGAGATCGTCCCGGGCCGCCGCCTTCGTGATCGATGCGACGATCTCTTCGCCGGAACAGCTTTCGACCGTCAGCTCATGACCATGAACCTGGAACTCGTCATGCAGCAATGCGGCCAGCTGCTCGAGATTGGTCGTCTTCAGGCTGCCGCCGTCACGATTGAGGAGGGCGAGAATCTTCATGTCGGCTTTCCGGGGAGCGATTGCAGGGGTCGTGCGGCCGACCACTAACTAGGTCGCTTCTGTAACACGGCTAACCCCCGGAAACAGCAGGCGACGACATTCGTAATGGTTGCCGATCGGAACCATTCCCGCTGGGTGGACATTCTCTGTCATTATACCGCCAATAGGCGCGCGTTCCCGCTCGCCGGCTCAAGGGAGATCGCCATGATCGAATGGATCGTCATTCTGCTTATCGTCGCCGCCGTCGCCAGCCTGCTCGGCTTTCGCGGCGTGGCTGGCGCGTCCGCCAGCATCGCGAAAATCCTGATCTTCATCGTGCTGGTGGGACTGCTTCTGATGCTGCTGTTCGGCGTGCTCATTTTCGCCTGACACGGTCAGAAGCACACGGGAGGGACATTGCCCGCCCGAGGGCGATCCGGTCGCAAAAATCGGCGCTCTCACCGGGAACCTAACGGGCCGCCAGTTCTTCCTAGGCCAGATGCCGCGCGACACATGTTTTCGACGACTCTATGCCGCGCGGCTATCGCCTATCGGAACCAATAGACCAGGAGGTCTTACCATGATCCGCAAGTTGCTTGCCACCACCGCTCTCGCATCTGTCATCGCAACCGGTGCGTACGCGCAGGACGCCGCCGGCACGCCGGCCGCGACCGCTCCGGCCCAGGCCGAAGCTCCGGGTATCGCCACATCGACCGCATCGGCGGGTCAGTCCGGCAACTACCTGCGCAACCTGACGGCCGATGAGTACCTCGCATCGGAAATCAACGGTAAGACTATCTATGCCAGCGAAGCCGAGGATGCCGAGACGGTCGGCGAAGTCGAAAATCTCCTCGTCGGCAGTGACGGCACGATCGTCGCAGCCATCGTAAGTGCCACGGTCAACGAGGAGTCGCGCCGGGTTGCGATCCCGTTTGACCAGATCTCCTGGTCGATGAACCAGGATCTGGAGGTGCGTGCGGTACTCAGGGATGGCGTGGAGTTGGCCCAGGCGCCCGAATTCACCATGCCGGAAGCCGTCGAGGCCGCCGCGACTGATACGGGCGTGAGCAATGATGCCGTGAGCACGGGGACTGCTTCCACGCAGCAGCCCGAAACCGCTGCTGCTCCGGCAGCTCCTGCGGACACGGCCGGCACGGCGTCGCAGCCGATCGAGACCGCATCGGCCGCCGACGGCGAATATGCGCGCAGCGTCGGTCCGGACCAGTATCTCAGCCAGAACCTTGTCGGAGCGGTGGTCTACTCTGGTCCGGGCGAGGATGCAGAAAGCGTCGGTGATATCGCCGATCTGGTGATCTCCTCCGATGGCCAGGTTGAAGCGGGCATTGTTGGCGTCGGTGGCTTCCTCGGCATCGGCGAAAAGGATGTTGCGGTACCGTTCGACCGCCTGCAGATGACCCGACAGGATGACGAGATCCGCGTTGTCGCTTCGGCGTCGCGTGAGGAACTCGAGCAGGCCACGTCCTTCGAGGACGAGCGCCCGGCCGAGATTGCGGCATCTCAGGGTGTTGAAGCCACCGATACCGCCGCAGCACCGATGGAGCCCACCGAGCGCGTCGCGCTCGGCTCGGACGAGACGACGGAAGCCCTTGAGGGTGCCGCCGCAGCGACGGGTTCGGACGCCGGTACGGAAACGGCAACCAACACCAACGCAGAGAGCGAGACCACCGCGTCCCTCGGTGGCATCTCGGAGCGCTCGCAGATGCAGCCCGTCACGGACGCGGCCGAGCTTACGGCGGACAATCTGTTGGGGACGACGGTGTACGGTCCGGACGACTCCACGGTCGGTGACATCGGCGACATCGCGATCAGCCCCGAAGGTCAGGTCGACGCCGTGATTGTCGACGTGGGTGGCTTCCTCGGCATTGGCGAGAAGCAGGTCGCGGTTTCCATGGACAACCTGCAGTTCATGCGGGACGCGAACGGCTCCATGTATCTCTACACGCAGTTCACCGAGGAACAGCTCGAGAACGCGCCTGAGTACAACGCCGACACCTACGCGGAAAACCGCGGGACCATGCGGATCCAGAACAACGGCATGACTGGTCAGACTGAGATGGCGCCGACATCCGATACTCCTGGCATCGCCGACTGAGCGATACGCGTCGCAACATCGAAAGGGTCCGCTACAAGGCGGGCCCTTTTTTGCGTCCGGATGCGACCGAAAGGCGCAGTCGATGCGGCGAATGCCGCCCTTGTGATCGCGAGGTTGCGTCTGGATTACAGTTCGTAACAAAACCAGCGGGAAATGGTCGGAATCTCCCCTATAGTGTCGGCATCTGATGGCGTCGCTCGGGCGCTGCACAAACATCGACGCCTCAAGGTGCCCATGGGTTTTCTGAAGCAGATCCTCGTGACGATACTGGTTCTCGTCGTCGCTGGTGCGGGATACATCAAGTTCGACCCTTCGGCGGGTAGGGCACTGCTCGATTCCGATCTTCCCCTGCCCGATCAGATGCGGTCGGCGATCCTGTGGATCTCCCCCGAAGCCGGCGAACCCGCCGCGGAAGTGGCCAGCGGCGAGAGCGGGCCTGGTCGTCGCCGGGGCGGCGGCGGCACCATGGTCGTCACAGCGCCCGTCACCACCGGCTCCACCCGCACCCAGATGCGGTCCATCGGCAGCGGCGAAGCGGCGCGCTCGGTCGTCGTCCATCCGGACAACACCACCGGCATCATCGAGGAGGTTGCGGTGCAATCGGCCGATGTCGTGGAGGAAGGGACCGTGCTCGTGCGGCTGGAACGGGCGAGCGAGGAACTGGCGGTCGACCGGGCGCGGATCGCGCTCGACGCGGCCGAGGACAAGGTCGCCCGTTTCGAGCGGCTGCGCCAGGCCAACACGCTCAGCGCCGTCGAAGTCAACGACGTGATGCGCGAGCGCGACAATGCCAGGCTCGACCTGCGGGCCGCCGAGATCGCGCTGGGCAAGCGCGACATCCGCGCGCCGATCCCCGGGCGGGTCGGCATCATCGCGGTCGACCGCGGCGACCTCGTCTCCACCGACACGGTCATCGCGACGGTCGACGACCGCGAGCATCTGAAGGTCATCTTCTACACGCCTGAAAGCTTCGTGCAGCAGCTTGCAATCGGCACCAGGGTGGAGGCGGTCTCCACCGCCCAGCCCGACACGGTCTACGACGGCGAGATCACCGCCATCGACAGCCGCCTCGACGAAGCCAGCCGAACCCTGCGCACGGAAGCGCTGATCGACAACAGTGCCGACCAGCTGCGCCCCGGCATGTCGTTCAGCGTGTCGCTCTCCCTCGAAGGCGAGACGTTCCTCTCCGTCGATCCCATCTCGGTCGTCTGGGAGCGAACCGGACCGATCGTCTGGAAAGTCGTCGACGGCAAGGCCGTCAAGGCACCGGTTCGCATCATCGAGCGGACCATCGACCGCGTCCTCGTGGCATCCACCGACCTTGCGGTCGGCGATACAGTCGTCGTCGAAGGGCTGCAATCGGTCCGCGAAGGCGGCCCGGTGGAGATCCTGAATGGCGGTCCCGAGATCGCCGATCCGGCTCCCGCCGAGCCGACACCTTCGGCGAGCACCGCGCCGGCAGCGTCGGGCGGCGACAGCCGCGCCACAGCCGAAAGCCTCGTCGGCATCACGAGGGCCGAAGCCGCCGAACAGCCGCGGACCGGTCAGGATGCGTCTGCCGGAGCCGCACGCCGATGAGCACGCCGCCAAAGCCGGACGGCATCACCGCCTTCACGAGCCTGTTCATCCGGCGTCCGGTGCTGACCATCGTGGTCAACCTGCTGATCGTGGTTGCGGGTCTGGCTGCCTTCAGCGCCATCGAAGTGCGCGAGCTGCCGAATGTCGACCGGCCGGTGATCAGCGTTTCCATCGATTTTCCCGGCGCATCCCCCGAGACCGTCGACCGGCAGATCACCGGCGAGATCGAAAGCGCCGTGGCGCGCGTCTCGGGCATCTCTTCGGTTTCCTCGAAATCGGAATTCGGCGACAGCCGCGTCACGATCGAGTTCACCGACACGACCGACCTCAACGTGGCCGCCAGCGACGTGCGCAATGCCGTCAGCCGCATCGCCAACTCCCCGCCGGAAGGCGCCGAGGAGCCGCGGATCGTCAAGGCCGATGCCGACGCCCAGGCGATCATGCGCCTGGCGGTGACCGCACCAACGATGTCGATCGAGGACCTGACGACGCTGGTCGAGGACCGGATCGCCGACCAGCTCGCGGCGGTCGAGGGCGTCGCCGACCTCCAGATCTACGGCGAGCGCGAGAAGATCATCTATGTCGACGTCGATCCCGACCAGCTGGCCACGCGCGGCCTGACCCTGGGCAACGTCTCGACGGCTCTCCAGAACGCGGCGCTCGACGTGCCCGCCGGCTCGCTCGGCTCGCCGTCGCAGGACCTGATCGTGCGGGCCGATGCCAACGTCACCTCGCCCGAGGAGTTCGAACGCATCTTCCTGGACGACCGTACCCGGCTCCGGGACGTTGCCAGCGTGCGTTTCGGTCCTGACGATGCGGCCTCGCAGCTTCGCCGCAATGGCGAGACCGGCGTCGGCATGGGCGTCGTGCGGCAGGCCGGATCGAGCACGCTCGACATTTCCGACGGCATCCGCGCGGAAGTCGCCAATCTGAACGACACATTGCCCGACGGCGTGACCGTCCGCGTCACCAGCGACGACGCGACCTTCATCAATGGCGCCATCCACGAGGTCGAGATCGCGCTGGCCATCTCGGTCGCCGTGGTGATCTTCGTGATCTTCCTGTTTCTCCTGAACGTCAGGGCGACGATCATTCCGGCCGTCACGATGCCGATCGCGCTGATCGGCGTGGTCGCCTTCATCTACCTCGCCGGCTTCTCCATCAACATCCTGACGCTGCTGGCGCTGGTGCTGGCCACCGGCATGGTCGTCGACGACGCCATCATCGTTCTGGAAAACATCGTGCGCCGCCGTGACATGGGCGCCAGCCCGCAGGCGGCCGCCGTGCTGGGCACGCGCGAGGTGTTCTTCGCCGTGATGTCGACGACGGCCACCCTGGCGGCGGTCTTCGTGCCGATCTCCTTCCTGCCCGGCCAGGCCGGTGGCCTGTTCCGCGAGTTCGGATTCGTCCTGGCGATGGCGGTGGTGATCTCCTCCTTCATCGCCCTCACCCTCTGCCCAATGCTGGCCGCCCATCTCCTGAAGTCCCGGGAAGCCGAGCGGCGACCCGGTCCATTCCAGCGCACGGTCCGCTGGGCCGGATCGCGGCTCGCCGGTCTCTATGCGCTGTCGCTGCGATTCTGCCTCGCCTTCCCGCTGCTGATCGTCGTAGGCGCGGGCATCTTCTCCTTTGCCGCCTATCTGGTCTTCCTGCAGATGCCGCAGGAACTGACACCGACCGAGGATCGCGGCGTCGTCCTGATGAGCATCAGCGCCCCGCAGGGCGCCAGCCTCGACTATACCAATGCCCAGCTTCGCCGCGTCGAGGACGTGGTCATGCCCTATGTCGAGAATGGCGAGGCCGACAACGTCTTCGCGATCTCCGGCCGCGGCTCGGCCAATTCCGCCTTCCTCGTCGTCTCGCTCAAGGACTGGGCGGTGCGCGCCCGCAGCCAGCAGGAGATCGTCGCCGAGATCAACGGCAAGCTGCGCCGTATCACCGGCGTGCGGGCCTTCGCCATCCAGCCCAATTCGCTCGGCATCCGCGGCGGCGGCCGTGGCCTGCAATTCGCCGTCGCCGGCCAGAATTTCGAGGAACTGGCGCAGACCGCCGACAAGCTTCTGGCGGCGATGCAGGCGGATGGCCGCTGGGGCGACGTGCGGCTGTCGGAGGATGCCACCCAGCCGCAATTGTCGGTGCTGATCGACCGGGCGCGCGCGTCCGATCTGGGCATCGACATCGACGGCCTGGCCACCGCCATGCAGGCGCTGCTCGACGGACGCGAGATCGGCCAGACCTATGTCGAGGACAAGCAGGTGCCGATCAAGCTGATCGCCAGCTCCGATCCGGTCAACGATCCCGATGACATGCGCAACATCTTCCTCAAGGCCAGCGACGGGCGCATCGTACCAATGTCCACTGTGGCCAGCGTCGAGGAGAAGCCGATCGCCCCGGCGCTGACCCGCGAGAACCGGTCGCGCGCGGTCTCGCTGTCGGCCCAGATCCCCGATGGCTATTCCATCCAGGAAGGCTGGACCGATCTGCAGGTCTTTGCCGAGGATGTCCTGCCGGCGGACCAGCGCCTCGTGCCTCTGGCCGAAGCGGCGACGCTGAACGAGACCAACAGCGGCCTCGCCCTCGTCTTCGGCTTCGCCGTCGTCATCATCATCCTCGTCCTGGCCGCGCAGTTCGAGAGCTTCGTCTCGGCCTTCATCATCATCGCGACAGTGCCGCTGGGCGTCGCCTGCGCCATCTTCGCGCTCGATTTCTTCGGCATGAGCCTCAATCTCTACAGCCAGATCGGGCTGGTACTGCTGGTCGGCATCATGGCCAAGAACGGCATCCTGATCGTGGAATTCGCCAACCAGCTGCGGGAAGAAGGCCTTCCGGTCCGGGAGGCGATCGAGCAGGCGGCGCTGATCCGGCTGCGGCCGGTGATGATGACCATGATCGCCACCGTCGTCGGCGGCGTGCCGCTGGTTCTCGCCTCGGGGGCCGGCGCCGAGGCACGCGTGGCGCTTGGCTACGTCATCGTCGGGGGTCTCGGCCTTGCCACCTTCTCGACGCTCTTCGTTACCCCGGTCGCCTATCTCATCCTCGGCCGGTTCTCGACGCCGAACGCCGAAAAGACCGCCCGGCTGCAGCGCGATATCGCCGAGGCGGAAGCGGCCCATGCCGAGCGCGGACGCAACCGGGACGACGCAGCGGTGGCGCCGGCGGAATAACCCGGCAGGCACCGCGGACCGATAGGCTCCGAGCGGGCAAGACCACGTCGCCGCTCCCACGATCTCGGGCGAGCGCCGTGCAGCGGAACGGTCGCAGAAGGGCGCTCCAACCGATGAAATCTTCGCCTCAAGACATCCGAAAATCGATTCCGATTTGCGGGCCGATGCTGTAGAACGCCGCCATGGCACCCCCTCCCCTATTGCGCCTCGATGGCGTCCGCCTCACCTTCGGCGGCACGCCGCTTCTGACTGGCGTCGAGCTGAACGTCCTGCCGGGCGAGCGCATCGCGCTGGTCGGCCGCAACGGCTCCGGCAAGTCGACCCTGATGAAGATCGCCGCCGGACAGGTCGAGCCCGACGGCGGCGAGGTTTTCCTGAAGCCCGGCACCACCCTGCGCTATCTGCCGCAGGAGCCCGATTTCGGCGACTTCACGACGGTCGGCGCCTATGTCGCCTCCGGTCTCGGCCCGGCCGACGATCCGTACCGCGTCACCATGTGCCTCGACGCTCTGGGCCTGACGGAGGACATGGACCCGCAGCATCTGTCGGGCGGCGAGGCCCGCAGGGCGGCGCTGGCCCGAACCCTGGCGCCCGAGCCCGACGTCGTGCTCCTCGACGAGCCGACCAACCATCTCGACCTGCCGACCATCGAATGGCTGGAAGACGAAGTGCGCCAGATGAAGAGCGCCGTCGTCGTGATCAGCCATGACCGGCGGTTCCTGGAACGGGT
Source organism: Aurantimonas sp. A2-1-M11 (assembly GCF_036549475.1). Taxonomy (NCBI): domain Bacteria; kingdom Pseudomonadati; phylum Pseudomonadota; class Alphaproteobacteria; order Hyphomicrobiales; family Aurantimonadaceae; genus Aurantimonas; species Aurantimonas sp. A2-1-M11. Next base: position 38,151 of record NZ_JAZHLI010000008.1, read on the forward strand.
CACCCGCGCCACCGTCTGGATCGATCGCGGGTCGGCCAAGCGCCTTGACCAGGGCTTTGGTGCCTTCGAGGCCTGGCGCGACAAGGTGCTGGAAGAGGAAGAGCGCGACCTGCAGAAGCTCGATCGCAAGATCGTGCGCGAGGAGCACTGGCTTCGCTACGGCGTGACCGCTCGGCGCACCCGCAACCAGCGCCGTCTGGAAGGCCTCCACAATTTGCGCCAGGAGCGCCGGGACACGCGCCGCGCGATCGGCCAGGTGTCGATGGAGGCAAGCGCGACCCGCGAGAGCGGCAAGCTGGTCATCGAGGCTTTTGGCATATCGAAAGCCTATGACGGGCGTACGCTGGTCGACGATTTCTCCACCCGCATCGCGCGCGGCGACCGGGTCGGTTTCGTGGGTCCGAACGGCATCGGCAAGACCACGCTCCTGAAGATGCTCATCGGCGAACTGAAGCCGGATTCCGGCCGGGTGAAGCTCGGCACCAATCTCGACCTCGCCTTCCTCGACCAGAAGCGGGCGGCACTGGCCGACGACCTGTCGGTTCAGGACGCCATCACCGACGGCCGTGGCGACCAGGTCATGGTCAATGGCGAGCCGCGCCACGTGGTCGGCTATCTCAGGGACTTCCTGTTCACGCCCGAGCAGATCCGCACCCCGGCCGGCAAGCTGTCCGGCGGGGAGCGGGCCCGCCTGCTGCTGGCCAAGACGCTGGCGACCCCGGCAAATTTCCTCGTCCTCGACGAGCCGACCAACGATCTCGACATGGAGACGCTGGACCTGCTCGAGGAACTGATCGCCAATTATCCCGGTACCGTGCTCCTGGTCAGCCACGATCGCGATTTCCTCGACCGCACCGTCACCAGCACCATCTCGCCGGACGGCAACGGCCACTGGCTGGAATATGCCGGCGGCTACAGCGACATGGTCGCGCAGCGCCGCGACGCGGCAAAGACAGCCTCCGCCGGCGCAGGCAGATCGTCCGACAAGGGCGTTGCAAAAAGCGGCGGCAAGCCCGGTTGCGGCTCGTCCTCGGGCGCTGTGAACGACCGGAAAGCGGGTGCCGCCAAGCTCTCCTTCAAGCAGAAATTCGCCCTCGAGAACCTGCCCAGGGAGATTGCCCGTCTGGAGGCGGCGATCGCCAAGGCCGAGGCGGAAATTGCCGATCCGGCGCTGTTCACCAGGAACCCCGACCGCTTCGCCGGCCTCGCCGCCGGGATCGACCGGGATCGCGCGGCGCTGGCCAAGGCCGAGGACGAGTGGCTGGAGCTGGAAATGACCCGCGCCGACGCGGAAAGCTAGACAGCAACGGGAGCGCGTTTCCTCCCCGGCCCGAAAGGGTCAGCCCGGTGCAACCTTCGTCTGCGACGAACAAGCGCCGGATGATATGGCGCAATGGGCGATGAAGCCCGTCTGAGCTGCAGGGTCCGGCGGAACGCAATGCCGCAGAAGGGCCCCGCATGGCCGTCGACACGCTAAGACCCATCGCATCAGTCGAATCCAAGGGTGGCCGCGACATCGGCTTCGCCGTTGCCGTCGTCTTCGTCCTGACCGTTCTGTTCGTCCCGATCCCGGCCTTCCTGATCGACATGGGCCTGGCGCTCTCGATCGCATTGTCGGTGCTGATCCTGATGGTCGCCCTGTGGATCCAGAAGCCGCTGGACTTCTCGGCCTTTCCGACCGTTCTCCTGCTGGCAACCATGCTGCGGCTGTCGCTGAACATCGCCACAACCCGGGTCATCCTGTCGGAAGGCCACGAGGGCGTGAACGCCGCCGGTCACGTCATCGGCGGCTTCTCGCAATTCGTGATGGGCGGCGACTTCTTCATCGGCATCGTGGTCTTCGTGATCCTGATCGTCGTCAACTTCATGGTGATCACCAAGGGCGCCACGCGTATCGCGGAAGTCGGCGCCCGCTTCACCCTCGACGCCATCCCCGGCAAGCAGATGGCCATCGATGCCGACATGTCCTCGGGCCTCATCGACGAGAAGCAGGCCCATGCGCGGCGCAAGGAACTGGAGGAGGAAAGCGCCTTCTTCGGTTCGATGGACGGTGCCTCGAAGTTCGTGCGCGGCGACGCCATCGCCGGCCTGATCATTACCGCGGTCAACGTCTTCGGCGGGATCATCATCGGCATTACCCGCCACGACATGGACGCTGCGGGCGCCGCCGAAGTCTTCACCAAGCTGTCGGTCGGCGACGGCCTCGTCTCGCAGATCCCGGCCCTGATCGTCTCGCTGGCGGCCGGCCTGCTGGTCTCCAAGGGCGGCACCCGCGGCGCGGCCCAGACGGCCGTCCTGGGACAGCTCGGCTTCTACCCCCGCGCCCTTGCGGTCGCCGCCGGCCTGATGGCGCTGCTCGCCCTGCTGCCGGGCCTGCCCTTCATTCCCTTCATGCTGCTTGCCGTGATCATGGCCTCCATCGCCTACCTGGTGCCCAAGCGCCGCAACGAGGAGTTCCGCCAGGCCGAGGCCAGCCGGGCCGAGGAGACCCAGGCCGCCCAGAACGCCGAGCGCAACTCGGTGAAGGAATCGCTCAAGATCGTCGAGATCGAGCTGGTCTTCGGCAAGCAGACCTCGGCGCATCTCCTGTTGCAGCGCGACGAGATGGCCCACCGGGTGCAGAAGATGCGCCGCCGCTTCGCCGCGCGCTATGGCTTCGTGGTGCCCGAGATCAAGCTGTCGGACGATCTGGCGCTGGATCCGAAATCCTACGCCATCAAGATCCACGGCACGACGGTCGCCACGCAGCAGTTGCGGCTGGGCGAATCGATGGTCGTTCTCGGCGATGCCGGCGCGCCGGACGTGCCGCACGATCTGACCAAGGAGCCGGCCTTCGGCATGCGTGCGGCCTGGGTCTCCGAGACCTTTGCCACGGAAGTGCGGCGCCAGGGCTTCGAGCCGATCGACACGCTGTCGATCGTCCTCACCCACCTGTCCGAGACGATCCGCAACAACCTGGCACAGCTCCTGTCCTACAAGGACATGCGCACCCTGCTCGATCGCCTGGAGCCGGAGTACAAGCGCCTGATCGACGAGATCATCCCGGCGAACATGTCGTATTCGGGCCTGCAGGCCGTCCTCAAGCTGCTGCTCGCCGAACGCGTCTCGGTCCGCAATCTCAACCTGATCCTGGAAGCCATCGCCGAGATCGCGCCGCATGTGCGCCGTTCCGAGCAGATCGTCGAGCATGTGCGCATGCGCATGGCGCAGCAGATCTGCGGCGATCTCCTGCACAACGGCCAGCTCGGCGTCCTGCGTCTCGGCAACCAGTGGGATCTCGCCTTCCACCAGGCGCTCAAGCGCGACGCCAAGGGCGAGGTCGTCGAGTTCGACATCGATCCGCGGCTGGTCGAGCAATTCGCCACCGAGGCCACCAAGGTCATTCGCGAGAAGATGGACCAGGGCGAGATGTTCGTGCTGGTCGCGGCGCCCGACGCCCGCCCGTATGTGCGCATGATGATCGAGCGCATCTTCGTCACCCTGCCGGTGCTGTCGCATCTGGAAATCGCACGCGGCGTCGACATCCGGGCGCTCGGATCGATCTCATGACGGTAGAACTGTCGGAACTCGTCTTCTCGCTGTTCCTGATCTTCTGCCGCTTCGGCTCCTGCCTCCTCCTGATGCCGGGGTTCTCGTCCTCGCGCGTGCCGATGCAGGTGCGGCTCTTCCTGTCGCTCGCCATCTCGATCGCGCTGTCACCGGCGCTCCTGCCGACGCTGCAGCCGCTGGTGGCAGCGGCCGACGACAACGGCAAGCTGGCGCTGATGATCACCGAGATCCTCAACGGCCTGTTCATCGGCCTCCTCGGCCGCAGCTTCATGATCGCGCTGCAGTTCGGCGGCCATGTCATCGCCAACTCCATCGGCATGGGCATGCAGATGGGCGTGAACATCGACGAGACCGACCCGATGCCCGCGGTCGCTTCGCTGATCACGCTGACCGCCACAACGCTGATCTTCGTCCTCAATCTGCATGGCGAGATCGCCCGTGCGCTGGTCGCGTCCTACTCCGCCATGCCGGCGTCCGCCGGCTTCTCGATCCGCGGCAGCCTGGTCAACATCACCGACAATCTCGACGAGGCTTTCCTGCTGTGCCTGCGGATCACGGCCCCGTTCGTGATCTACGGCATCGTCGTCAATTTCGCGATCGGCCTCGCCAACAAGCTGACGCCGACCATCCCGATCTACTTCATCTCCCTGCCCTTCGTGCTCGCCGGCGGACTGGTCCTGCTCGGCTACACGATCGGCGACTTCCTGGTGCTGTTCATGCAGGATTTCGAGCGCTGGGTGCTGGTGGGATGAGCGACGAGAGATCGCGCGTGCGCCGGCTCGACCGCATCCTCAAGGTGCAGGGCCAGAAGCGGCTCCTGGAGGAATGGCGACTGTCGAATCTGCGCCAGGAGCGCGACGACATCGACAAGGACGACGTGGCGCTTCTCGACAGCCTGGGCACGGAGTCGCAGCTGCACGGCCTCTTCATCGAGGCGAAGGTTCGCAACCTGCGCCGCAACGAGGTCAAGCGCAGCGCCAATCTCAAGGACCAGAGCGCCACGGCGCAGCGCATCACGTCGACGCGCCGCGCGGAAAAGGGCGTCGCAAAGGTGCGCGACGATGCTCGCCGCGCGCGGGACGCCGACGAGGAGGCACGCAGCCTGGACGCCAGCGTCGAGGGTCATCTCGCGCGCCGACACCCCAGCTTCGAATAAGCCCGCGACGCTAGAAACGCGTCGAACCTTCCCGTGCCCAAGCTGCGTATCCGCCGATGACCAATCCCGCCAGTCTCCAGGCCATCCTGCCCGCCACGCAGCCGGCGACCGCCAGGACTGCGCCTGCCCGCAAGAGCTCAGGCACCGACGTCGAGAGCTTCGTGGCGGCGCTCGACGCGGCGAAGACGACGAAGCCTGATGGCGGCAGCACGCCCTCAGCGCCGATCGTTCCGCTCGTCGCCCACAGATCACGGGTCGCCTCGCCCCTCGAACAGTTCGAGGGGTTCGTCCTGCGCAGCTTCGTGGAATCGATGCTGCCGAGCGAAGCCTCGAGTTATTTCGGTGAAGGCACCGCCGGCGAAGTCTGGCGCTCGATGATGGCCGAAGAGATCGGCAACGAGCTGGCCAAGAACGGCGGCATCGGCATCGCCGACTCGATCCGCAGCCGCGAGAAGCCGGCGCCCGCCTCCGGCGAAGGGACCCTCACGGCGGCGGGCGGCCTCGACCGCATGCTCCGGCAGGCCGATCTGGCCCGTGCCGGCGCCATCCGTGACAACGTTTCAGAATAGGAGTTGCAGACCGTGGACATCGCCTTCAGCAAAGCCGTCGACCGCCTCGAGGCGGTCCTGACCGCCGAAACCGGCGCGCTCGCCAGCGGCGCACCGATCGATCTCGGAGAGATCGCGGCCCGCAAAAACCAGAGCCTTCTGGAATTCTCCCGGCTCAGCCGCCGCATGCCCCCGCGCGAGAAGGACGACGAACCGGCATTCGGCGATCGCCTGAAGCGGCTGGCCGGCCTTCTGGAAGAGAACCGGCGGACGCTGGAGCTGCACGTCACGGCCAGCCACCAGGTGTCGGAGATGATCTCCCGCTCGCTCGCCGACGCGGATTCGGACGGCACCTATAGCGCCCAGCTGGGCCGCCCGGCAGCCGCGCGGTGATCAAGCTTCTGGCGGTCGGCTTGTGGGTCTGCGCCGTGACGCTCGGATCGAGCTACGTCATGGCGTCGATCAACTCCGCACCCACGGAGGTGGCGGAGCCGGATTATTTTGCCGGGCTCGACTATCGCAAGACCGAGAACATCACGATTCCGATGATCAAGGATTCGGCGATCCGGGGCTATATCCTGGCGCGCTTCGTCTACACGATCGATGGCAAGACGGTGAGCGAGCTCAAGGTCCCGCCGGACCCGTTCATTCTCGACGAGGCGTTCCGCCGGCTCTATTCGACCGACGGCTTCGACTTCGACGAGCCGACCCGGTTCGACATGACTTCGCTCACCGACGGAATCCGCGACGCGGTCAATGCCCGCTACAGCAAGGAAATCGTCAAGGAGATCCTGGTCGACCAGTTCGACTTCATCGCCAAGGAAGAGATCCGCAACGGCCGGGCCGGAGGCTAGGTCGGGCGTTCAGTCGGTGACCGCATAGAAGCGGCCCGTCAGGCGGTGCATGTCGGCCCGTGTGCCCGGCCGTGGGGGGCCGGCAAAGCGTACCCCGATTTCCGGGCCTCGCGACCAGACCACGAGAGCCAGGCGGAACGCATTGTCCGCCTCGTCATAGACCGCCAGCCGCGCAGGAACCCGGTCCGCATTAAACCGACGGATGCGGCATCCGCTCTCCGACACGTCGATGGCGGTGCCGTCCTCGATGAAGCGCCCCGCGACAGTGACCAGCTTGACCGGACGCAGGCGCGTACGGCGGCGCGATGCCATCCGGCTGTCATGACTGCTGGTGATCGAGGACCCGGCCATGCGCCAACATAACGCGCGGATGCCGAACAAATCCTGAAGGCCGCCTCCGCTCTTTGGCCGGCCTGCGGTGCACGCAGAAAGCATTAACCGTTCGATGCGATGGTGGATGGGAAATCCAGCTCCGGACCAGTTCCGGCGTCTGGCCCAGTCAGTCCAGCGTTCATCGAGGTCGTCTTGTCCGCGTCAGGTCCTGCATTCTCCGACGCCGGCCGCAACAAGGCCGCTGCCGAAACCAGTTCCGACCGGATCGGCTTGCTCGGCGGCACGCTGTTCGTCCTCTCGATCCTCTTCTTCGGCGCCGTCAACGCCATCTCGTCGCTGGATCCGGGCTATTTCGACCGCCTGCTGCTGTCGGCCATGCGCAGCGACGAGATCGACCCGATCGAGACCGGATCGACCGACAAGGAAGGCGGGACCGGCGTCCCGGCGATGCCGGTGTCGGCCGTCGTGCGCACCAAGCCGCTGACGCCCGAGGACTTCCAGATCATCATGGTGTTCCAGTCCGAGGCCCATCTCGCATCGCCCGACGAACTCTGGCGCGTGCGCGTGGGCTCGCAGGTCCCGGGTCTCGGCAAGATCCTCGCCATTGAATCCGGCAGCAACGGCGGCACGGTGAAGACCGAAAACGCCACGCTGACCGGCGTCCCGAAATAGGGTTTCGTCAGCCGGCCTCGCGCTGACCCCCTACTTCTTCTCCAGCAGAACCTGGCCTTCCTTGCGCAGGCGACCCTTCAGCTTCTCGGCGATGGCGGCCAGGAAGGTCGGCAGGTCGATTTCCAGATGCACCGACTCGTCGAGGACGTCGAGGCGTCCGGTGACGCGCTGGCCCATCACCCGGGCATGGAAGTCGAGATGGTCGCCGGTCCAGATATCCTCGAACTTGACCATGCCCCCAAGCATGTCCTGGCGCAGCCGGTCGAAGCCCTCGTCGATGCGTTGGCGTGCCGTCTGGCGCGTCAGCTTGTGCGGAATGTCGACCTTGATCGTTTCGGCCATGAAAAGCTCCTCGTCTCGTTCCTGACCATATGGCTACCCTGCCATTGTCAGACAACGGTGACCCGCGACGATGGTCGCTGGCGACATCCCCGCTGATCGCAAACGCATGCCGAAACGCAAGAAGGGGCAGCCGCGAGGCCACCCCTTCTTCAGTTCTGCAAACTTGCCTGCCTTTCGCCCCTACGGGCTCGGGCCGGCGCCGTCAGGCGTAGGTCCCGGTACGGCTCGATGTGCCGCTGCGCCGGGGACGGCTGTTGCTACGACCGCCCGGCTTGCCACCCTCAGTGCGCTGGCCGCGGCCCTCGCCCGAGCGTTGGCCGCCCGGGGCCTGCCCGCCACCGCGACGTCCTGCGCCCTGTGGCTTGTTGCCGAAGCGCTTCGGCGCGCCGCGCGGCGGCCGCTTCTCTTCCGGTGCATTCAGGTCGACATGCGCCGAATAGTCGGTCTGCTGCAACTCGAAGGTCAGGCCGGTGAGCCGCTCGATCTGGCGCAGCTTGGAGCGCTCGGACGGATCGACCAGCGCGACCGCGATGCCGGACTTGCCGGCGCGGGCCGTACGGCCGATGCGGTGGACATAGCTTTCCGGCTCTTCCGGCAGGTCGAAGTTCACAACATGGGAGATGTCGTCGACATGGATGCCACGGGCGACAATGTCGGTGGCGACCAGCACGCCGACCTTGCCGCTCTGGAACTCGCCGAGCGCCTTCTGGCGGGCGCCCTGGCTCTTGTTGCCGTGGATGGCGCGGGCGTCGATGCCGGCCTTCTCCAGATCGGCGGCGAGCTTGTTGGCACCGTGCTTGGTGCGCGTGAAGATCACCGTCTTCTCGAATTCGGGCTTGGCCAGGCTCTCGATCAGCCACAGCTTCTTGGCCTTCTGGGGCACCAGGAAGACGCTCTGGTTGATCTTCTCGACGGTGACGACTTCCGGCGTCACTTCGACCCGGACCGGATTGGTCAAGATCTTGGCGGCCAGGTCTTCCATCACGCGCGGCATGGTGGCCGAGAACAGCAGCGACTGGCGGTCGGCCGGCAGCAGCTTGACGATGCGCATGACGTCCTTGACGAAGCCCATGTCGAGCATCCGGTCGGCCTCGTCGAGCACGACGTGGTGGACCTCGGACAGGGTCAGGGCACGCTGGTTGAGCAGGTCGAGCAGGCGTCCCGGCGTCGCGATGACGATGTCGACGCCGCGGCGCAGCGCCTCGATCTGCGGACGGATCGAGACACCGCCGAAGATCACGTGATGGGTCAGCTTGGTGCCGGCGGTGTAGGACTTGACGTTGTCCGCGATCTGCGAGGCGAGCTCGCGGGTCGGGGTCAGGACGAGAACCTTGGGGGTCTTCGAGGCCGGACGGCCGCCCTTGGCAATCAGTGCGTCGATGACGGGCAGCGAGAAGGCCGCGGTCTTGCCGGTTCCGGTCTGGGCGATGCCGAGAACGTCGCGGCCCTGCATGACGGCCGGGATCGCCTGGGCCTGGATCGGCGTGGGCTGGGTGATGTCGAGACGCGCAAGCGCGGCGAGAAGCGTATCGGCGAGGCCGAACGCCTGAAAATCGGTATGGGTCAAGATATGCCTTGCGGAACGCGGACACTGACGGTCCGCTGGAATGCCGATCGTCTTCGCGCTGGCGGACGGGTCGGCGGGCCGTGTCGGATCGTGGGATCCCGCGAACTCAGAAGCTGCGGGCCGGTCCGATGGCGCTGGCAAAGAATTCCGGTAAAGGTCGGGAAACAAGCAGGCGCTGCGCTATCACGGCGTGCAGGCTCCATATCGGGCTTTGGGTGCGCCGCGTCAAGGTGTTTGTGCACCGCCCCAGCCGAGATTCCTGGCCAGCGTCTCGGCGATGCGCTGGAACAGGCCCGCCTCCTCGACCGCGGTCTCGGACAGCAGAGGCACCTGGCGCAGGGTCTCGTCGCCGCGCGCGAACCGGACCCAGCCGAGCCGCTGCCCTTCGCTCACCGGGGCAACGAAGGGGCCGTTCTCGACCACCTCGCGCTCGACATCGGACAGGCTGCCGCGCGGCACCAGCATGCGCAGATCCTCTGCGGCGGCCATGTCCACCCTGTCGACGACACCGCCGCGCACTGCCGCGGTCCCAAGGGTTTCGCCCGCCGTCACCAGGACGACTTCCTCGAAATCCTGCAGCCCGAAATTCATCAGCCGCCGAGCCTCGCTCGCCCGTTCGGCGGCCGAGTCCATGCCGCTCATGGCAAGCACGATGCGCCGGCCGTCCCGCTGCGCCGACGCGACCAACCCGTAACCGGCGTCTGAGGTGTGGCCGGTCTTCAGGCCGTCGGCACCGAGGGCGAGCAACGGATTGCGGTTGCGCTGGTTGATGCCGTTATAGGCGAAGCTCTCCTCGGCGAATATCGGATAGTCCTCGGGAAATTCGCGGATCAGATGGGCCGCCAGGCGCGCAAGGTCGCGCACGCTCACATGCTGCTCGGGGTCCGGCAGGCCGTGGGGATTGGTGAAATGGGAATGGGTGAGACCGATCGTCTCGGCCTCCTCGTTCATGCGCTTCGCGAACGCTTCGACGGAGCCGGACAGGCCTTCGGCGACCACGATGGTCGCGTCGTTGCCGGACTGGACGATGATGCCGCGGATGAGATCATCGACGCTCACGTCGGAATTCAACGGCAGGAACATCGTCGAGCCGCCGGATGACGCTCCGCCGGTGCGCCAGGCATATTCGGAGACCGTAAAACGGTCGTCGCGCTGCACCCTGCCCTGCTTCAGATCTTCGAACAGGACGATGATGGTCATCAGCTTGGCGAGGCTCGCCGGCGCGATCTCCTCGTCGGCGGACTTCTCGTACAGGACACGGCCGGTGCCGTGATCGACCAGGATGGCGGTTGGCGCGGAGGTCTCGAAGGCGGCGGCCGGCCCCGTCGCCGGGGCGCCGAGTTGCAGCAGCGCGGCGAAGCAGCAGAGAACGAACCCACGACAGACGCGCCGCCAGACCAGCGCAGACACGTGTCTCGAAGCCCGGTTCCAGTCTCGCTTCACCGCCACCTGCATGCCCTCACCCCGCCCGGAACGCCGCGGCCGGTCGGCCGGACGTCGGTCCTGTCACGTCAGGCAGCCTACAGGCTTTGACCCGATCGCGTGAACAGGAAACGGTGATGCATGACGCCAGAGCGTTCAGCGGAAGCCGTCCTCGATGCGCGAATAGGATTCCTGGGTGAAGGCGTAGACCTGCGCGCCGGTGAAGGAGGCGGTCAGGGCGATCACAACGAAGATCGCCAGGATCTTCGGAACAAAGGTCAGCGTGACCTCCTGGATCTGGGTGAGTGCCTGGAACAGTGCGATCAGGACACCAACGAACATGGCGGCGCCGACGGCCGGCCCGCAGGCCGCTACGATCGTCCAGACCGCGGACTGGACGATATCGAGTGCGTCGGCTTCGTTCATGTCTTCTACCCCACGGTGGTGCCGGAGATCAGCGGCAGGCTGTAGCCGCTCTCCAGAATGGCTTCGACGGCGCCATCGACGACCCGCACCGCAGCAACCTTGCCGGACAGCGAGCCGTCCGCCGAGGTCGCCGTCTGACCGATCAGCGAGTTCGCCTGGGTCAGTGCGGAAACCGTCATCATGGAATCCAGCTTCTTATTGGTCTGGATGGCTTGCTCGACGCTGGAGAAGGACGCGAACTGCGCGACATATTCGGTGGAATCCGTCGGATTGAGCGGATCCTGGTTGGACATCTCGGCGACCAGGAGCTTCAGGAAGGCGTCGTAGTCCATCCCGTTCTGCTGGGCCGCGACACTGAGGCCCGTCTGGGTCGAAGCAGTGGCGCTCGTCGCGCCGACTCCAGTCACGCTCATCGCATTCCTCCGGCGGCAAGCCGCAATTCGGGTGTATGGGAGACGACCGGCGCCCGCGCGTCGACCTGTCCCTGGATGACGCCGTCCTCGATCGGGATCAGCGTCCGCAGACACTTCAGCGCCTCGAAGATGCGGTCGCGGCCGACCAGTTCCTTCACATCGAGGAGTCCCCCGATGATGTCGCGATTGCGATAGGTGCCGATCATTGCGGTATGGGTGGTGCCAAAGAGACCCCGCGCTGCGTCAGCGCTGCTCGGCTCGATCAACATCATCTGCACGATGAAGTAGAGCTGGCGCAGGGGGGTGGTCGCGTCCTCGGCCTGCATCACGTGGCTTTCGAGCAGGAAGGTCACGTCGTTGAGAAATTCCAGCGTGGTCTTGCGGTCGACCTTCAGGACGGCCCCGTTGACGAAGATCCGTTCGCCAGCCCGCAGGGTGATGCGCAAACTCGCCATGATTATTTCAAGCCTTCCCGGATGAGGGTCGTGATCTCGATGATGCCCTTGAAATTGTCCGACTTGCCCAGACGGATCGCTTCCGCCTCGCGCATGATCCACAGGCCGATCGAGATCAATTCGGCCCGCAGCGCCTCGGGCAGGCCGTTGTCGGCACTGGCGAGGTCCTCGATCACGAGCGCCCACAGGCTGCGAGTCGTGTAGATCGCTTCGATCGCCGCACGCGAGCGTGGCCCATCGGCATCGGCCTTCTTGAGCTGCTCGATCGAGTGATCGAGCGCCTGCCGCTCGCGCTCACGGGCATCGACCTCGATGTCCTGCGCCACTTCCGCGTATGAGAACTGATACATTCCATCCCCTTGTGATCGTCAGGCCGACGCACCGGCGTCCGGACCAACCCTTGCGATCTGTCGTTTGCATGTGATCGGCCGACAGGGCCCACCGGCCGGCTGATCGCTCAATTGCCGAAGAGAGTCGGGTTCGGCGCCCGTTGCAGCTACAGGTAGTTCATGATGCTGAGCCGCGAGATGCGGGCGGTCAGCGCGTAGGATGCCTCGAGAAGGTTGGTCAGCGTCGTAACCCGCGTCGAAGCCTCGTAGGCGTCGACGTCCTCGAAGGAGGAGATCGACATCGTCAGGACGTTCTTGCGCGCGCCCAGAGCCTCGTTCGTGATTTCCAGCCGGGACTGCTTGCTGCCGATATCCGCTCGGATCTCGGTGAGCTGCGACAGGCCCAGGCTCAGAGTTTCCACTGCCCGGCTTGCGAGAAGCTGACGTTGGTCCTCGCCCATGTCCTGCAAGCCGAGATCGCTGACCATGACGTAGGCCTTGACGATGTTGCGGAAGGCATCGTTCGTGGCCGGATAGGAGACGTCGAGGGTCTCGCTGTCGCTGATGCGATTGTAGACCGGCGCGGCGTTCGCCTTCGACCACATGTCCCAGCCGGTGCCGTCGCTGGGATCGGGCACCTCGAAGAGGTCGTTGAACGGGCCGTCGAGAAACGCATCGAGGTCAGTTACCGGCGCTGCGAAGGCCAGCGCATCCGCCACGGCCTTTCTGGCGGTCGAGTTGTCTTCGTAGCTGTCGGCGACACCGCCGCCACCGACCTTCTCGAAGGCGAGTGCCGGCTGGTCTGTCGCAGCACCCGAGAACAGGAAACGCGAGCCGGAGGAGGCGTTGATCGCGCCCATGAACTGCTGCAGGCCGGCCTTGGCCTGCTGGGTGCTGGCCGAAATGCCGGCATCGGTGGGGCCGTTGGAGATCAGCGACGCCAGGAGGTTCTCGCCGGTCTTGGCGATCGATTCCAGGGCGGTCTGCATCGTGTTGAAGCGCTGCCCGATCAGGGTATTGGCTTCCTGCATCCGAATGGCGCTTTCGCGCTCGACCCTCAGCGAGACGGTCTGGTTGGTGCGTGATCCGAGGACGAGGCCGACATCGGCAAACCGGCCGGTCGTCACCTCCTTCTGGGCCGTGCGCAACTCATCCTGGATGTGGAAGACCGCGGAACGGGGCGCCGAGGACAGCGAGAAGCTGGATACGAGAAAATTGCTCATCGTTGATCCACTCAGGCAATCGCGAGGAGGGAATCGATCATCTGACCGACGGTGGAAATCAGCTTGCTGGAGGCCTGGTAGGAGCGCTCCAGGTCGAGGAGCCGTGTCATCTCGTCGTCAATGTTGACGCCGGTGGCGTCGGACAGGGTCTCCTGCGTGCGCGACAGCAGCACCGTCTGGTACGAGGACGCGTCGTTCGCTGTGGCCCGGCGGCCCTCGAACCAACCGATCGACGAAGCCGTGTATTCCGTCAGGGTCGCCGAGCTGCCGGCGCCGAAGGATGGATCGAAGCTGCGAGAGGTTGCGAAGCCGGCGATCAGATCATTCAACCGCCCGGTGAAACCACTTGCGCCGCTGGTGTTGTAGCGAAAATTCGCCTCGTCGGCGGTGCCTGCAAAGGAGATGCCGCCATCCCTGAGCAGTGCCGGCTCGCCGCCGGGCTTGGTGGGATCGACCGCCGCCGCGATCCGGATGGTTCCGGCCAGCCCCTTGGCATCGTTCATCGTCAGCTGAATGGCGTTCGTGCCGTCGGCCGTGAACAGCCCGGCAAAACGCCCCGCCATGTAGCCCGGATCGGCCGGTAGACGCTGGTCGGTTTCCGCGAAGGCGTCGACAAGCGCATAGGCGATCCCGTCGAGCTGACCCTGGAAGGTCGTGGCCGTCTCGTCGCGCAGCGTCAGGAGGCCGTAAACGCTGCCACCCTTGATCGGCATCGGCGAGGATGGCCCGCCGACGACGACACCGTCGATCTTGAAAGCGTAGCCCGCAACGGTGGCGTCGTAGGCCGGCTGCGGCGTGAACTCGACTGCCCGCGCCGTCTTGTCGAACAGCGTGATGCCGGAGTCCGTATAGAGCGCCATGTCGTTGCCGGACCGGACCTGCACGTTCAGGCCGACATAGCCCGAAAGGGTGCGAACAATCTGGTCGCGCCGGTCGACGGCGTCGGTGACGTCCCCGCCGGTGGAACTGCCCGCCATGATCTTGGCGTTCAGGGTCGCGAATTCGCCGAGCAGCCGGTTCATGTCCTTGGCAGCCAGGTTGAGCTGGTCGTCGGCATCCTTGCGGGCAGACTGGACTGCGTCGGTCGCACGGTTGAGGCTGACGGCCATGTCACGGGCGGCGTTCACGGCGGCTTCCGCCGTCTGACCGTTCTCCGGTGACACCGAGTATTGCGACAACGCCGCCTTCAGGGCCGACAGGCTCGCGGCCGGAGAGGTCGGGGCGTCGACGTCGCCGATGACCTCGCGGATGCGATTGAGCGCCTTGGCGTTGGCTTCGGCCGAACCGAGGGCGGAATTGGTCGTGATGAGAGAGCGGAACAGCGCCTGGTCGCCGGACTGCGCGATCGACATGATCCGGACGCCGCCCGTCTGGGCGACCGTGAGCCCGGCAAATTTGCGCGTGGCGTAGGGATTGTCCGCATTCGCGATATTTCGCGAAACCAGCGCCGACTGGCTGGCCACGCTGGAAAGCGATGCCGTTGCATTCGAGAAGGCTGACAGAAGAGACATGGTGAGGACTTATCCGGTGCGCGGCAGGGAGCGGTTCTGTGCCTATCGCTTCAGGTTCACGAGCACGTCGAGAATCTCGGCGCCCGTCTGGAAGACTTTCGAATTGGCGCTGTAGCTGCGCTGGGATTCGATCATGGTGGTGAGTTCGGAGGCCATGTCGACATTCGACTGTTCCAGGCCGCTGGAGACCAGCGAACCGAAGCCGTTGGTGCCCGGTCCGCCCATCGTGGCGACGCCCGAGGTTGCCGTGCCGCTGTAGACATTGCCTGCAGAAGCCTGGAGCTGGTCCGGGCTGGCGAAGCGCGCGAGGTTGATCTCGTATAGCGGGATCAACTGACCGGTGTTCATCACGCCGCTCAGCGAGCCGTCATCGGCGAAGGCGAAGCCGGTGAAGCTGCCCGGAGGATTGCCGTTGGCGACCAGCTTGGCCGAAAAGTCGGTGGCATACTCGGTCAGCGATTCGAACTCGATGTCGATGGCCTCGCCATTGACAGGAGTGTAGGTCATGTTGGCAGGAGGCGCGGTCGGCCGACCAGTATTCGGGTCGAAGGCGATGGTCGTCGGAACCCCGCCACCGACGCTGATGGTCCAGGTATTGGCGGCGGTCTTCTCCATCTCGACCGGGACTTCGATCGCCTTGCCGATCCTGTCATAGACAACCATGGACGACTTCTTCGTGTCTAAGATGGCGGCTGATTCCGGGAACTGGATGGAAAAGGATCCTGCGTCGGTGGCCTTCGGGGCGACGATCGCGCCGACCGGGAGTTCAATGGGCCCCGCGGCGCCGCCGCCGATGGGCGAGCCGGTCAGGCGGTAGCCCGCCGTGTTGACCAGGAAGGTTGTCTCCCTGCCGCCGACGGTTTCGGTCCGCTGCACGAAGGAGCCGGCGCGGGTGAAGAATTCACGTCCCGCCGTGTCCTGCACCACGAAGAAGCCATCTCCCTGAATGGCGAGGTCGGAGCCCGAGGAGGTCGCGGCGATGCTGCCCTGCTGGCTGATCGACTGGCGGACCTGGGTCTTCACCGAGCCCGGATTGTACTCGCCGCCACCCTGGGCAAGGACGAGCGAAGCGAACTCGGTCGAGCTGCGCTTGTAGCCGTTGGTGCTGGAGTTGGCGATATTCTCCGACACGGTGGACAGCCTGTTGGCCTGCGCATTCATACCGGACACGCTGGTCCGGAAGACACCGTTGATGCTCATTGCCTGGTACTCCGTGGCGTAGATTTCTTTCTCTCGGAATACGGAGTGAAGCTTGCGCCGAACTGTCAAATTCGCTCCCTGACAGTATAATAGCAAAAGAAAAAGCCTCGCCGAACCAACGACGAGGCTACTATTCTTAACGGCTTGTTAACCAGTTTTTGTCAGTCGACGCCGATGCCGTAGCCGAGATAGCGCTTGGAGGAGACCGGGTCGTAGCCGAGGCGCATCTTCAGCTTCTTGCGCAGCTTGGAGATGTGGCTCTCGATGACGTTCTCCTCGACGTTTTCGTCGAAGATGCCGTAGATCGCGCTGAACAGCTGCTGCTTGGAAACGCGGCGGCCACGATTGGCGACCAGATATTCCAGGATGCGGCGCTCGCGGCGCGGCAGCGCCATCGGCTTGCCGGCGACTTCGGCGTCGCGGCCATCCTGGTAGACGGAGATCTCGCCGACGACGGTGCGGGCTTCCTCGGTCTCGTTGCGGCGTCGGATGGCGCCGACCCGGGCGAGGATTTCCTTGACATGGACCGGCTTGGCGACGACGTCGTCGACGCCGGCGGCGAACAGGTCGAGCGTGCCGTCTAGGTTGCGACCTTCCGACAGCGCGATCATCGGCGCCTTGGAGCGGGAGCGGATCAGTCGCGGACAGATCGTGCGATCATCGAAATCACCGAGCAGGAACGCTTCGACGGCCGACAGATCCGACTCCGACGCGGTCTCGACCCAGTCACGGAATTCGTCTGCGCGAAAGCCCGCCGCAGACACTCCTTCGCGACCAAACATGGACTCGTAGCCATCCGTCACGAGTTCCCGATTGTCTACTACAACGATCATTTCCGTCACCCCCGGTCCGCCGTTTGTCTGTGAACAGAGAGTTAAACTGACCCCGAACTTGCGCCTATCCTGAAATTTAGTGATCCGTTAACCATGCGCGTGATTTTCCGACTAAGTC
The DNA here is from genome assembly GCF_036549475.1 of Aurantimonas sp. A2-1-M11. NCBI lineage: Bacteria > Pseudomonadati > Pseudomonadota > Alphaproteobacteria > Hyphomicrobiales > Aurantimonadaceae > Aurantimonas > Aurantimonas sp. A2-1-M11. The sequence continues at coordinate 55,102 of NZ_JAZHLI010000008.1, forward strand.
ACGAATCCGACTCACGAATTTTTTTCGTTAACGAAACCTTAACGGCCCGATCTCGGCCACAATTTGGCCGTGATGGCGCGCCGGTGGTGTCCGGATCGTCTCGTGGGATGCTTGTCGGGTCGTGTCAGAGATAGATCGACGGGTCGAGATCGCGGCGACGTGCGCTGCTCTCCTCACCGGTGGGTGCGGCCACCGCCTGATCGGACCGTGCATCCCTCTGGGATGCCGAGCCGTTTCCGCCGGATCCGGCGGCTCCGTCCCGAGCAGCCCCGTTGCCGGCCTGGCCACCTGCCGACTGGCCGTCAGCCTGGCCCTGTGCCGGCAGGCCCGATGCATTGCCGCGTAGCGCTGTGGCATCGCGCATGCCGATGCTGATCGCCGCCTCGTCGACCGTAAATCCGGCCTTGCTCAACAGTGTCTTCAGCCCTTCGGCATCGTCCTTCAGGCGCAGGGCCGTCTCGGCTTCGCTGGCGACGATGTGAATCGCCAGTTGCCCGTCGATCAGACGCATGGTCACGTCGAGCTTTCCGAGCTGTTCCGGCTGAAGCTGAATCTGGATGGTCTTGAGGGCCGCGCCACCGGCGCGCATCTGCAGCCGGGCGGCCTCCCCCGTATCGCCGGTCGGCAGCGCCGCCCCCGCCAGCGACGTGGTCACGGCGTCGGCGACCTGCCGGCCGACGCCGTGCGCTGCGGCAGTCTGTCCGGCCATCGGGCTCTCGACCGACTGGGCGGTCACGCCGATGGACGCGGAGGTCTTTCCGGCAACGCCGTCCCTGCCCCTCTCCCTGTCAGCGCGCTCGCCGAGTGTCTCGCCACGGGCACGGCGCGGATCGCCGGCCTCGCGCCCGGCAAGAACGTCCAGCATGTCGGGCTCGCCTGGCATCTCGCCGTCGGTCATTGAAGCACCATCGCTGCCGCGCAACTCGGCCGAGGCCAGCATTTGGCGAATGTTCGTGGTGGCGGCTCCACCCGGCTTGCCCGCAACGACGGCCGATGCCCCGGCAGTGTTGTCGGCCGGCTCGAAATCGGTCCGTTGCGAGACCAGATCCACCCGTGCACGCGCCGGCTGCTCCCCGGAAGAGGCCTTGCCGGCGCCAAGGGTTTCGCCCGCCATTGCCACGAGCTTGGACACCGTCTCGTCGCCGTCGCTCGCGGCCATCTGCGCGAACGGATTCGTCGCAGCCTTCTCGTCCTTGGCCGTGACAATCCTTGCCAGCGTCGCATCGGCGGCAGAAGTCGCCTCGCCTTCAGCGGTATCGGCCAGGGCCGCGGCGTTTGCCGTTCCCGACCGCAGCAGCCGGTCCATGTCGGCGAGGATCGCTGCCAGCGTGTTGTCGCGCGTCCGCTGGGACGCAGCCGCAGCATCGGACGCGGTGGCGCCGGCTTCGTCGCCAGCCTTCGCGTCCGCTGTCGCATCGTCCGAGGCTGCGCTCTCCGTCTCGTCGGCCTCGCGGTTCCGGCCCTCGGCACGTGCCGCCTTGGGAGCCTGCTCGGCACCCTTGACGAAGGTTTCGAAGCTGTCCTTGGCGTCGACAGGCGCCTGAGAGTTGCGGCCCGCCGCCGTGCGGGTCGCCGGTGCGCTTGTTTCGACGTGGTTGCTGACGGATGCGGTCACGGCGTGGCTCTCTTAAGGTCGCCGCGGACGGCGTCGAGGAGCGCGGCTCCCCGGGTCAGGACGGCAGATTGCTCAACGGGTGGCTGCGGACCGTAACGGTCCGCGAGTTCGACATTGGCGGCCATCAAGGGCTTGCGCATCTCGCTCAGGACTTCGAAAGCCGCCTCATGCAGCTTGCGATCGGCGGGATGCAGGGTGGCGACGTCGATGGCCTCGAGCGCGACGCGCGCCTGCACCGAATCGCGTGTCGTGAGTGTCGCGGCCGTCTGGTAGAGGAGCGCGCGCTGGCTGTCGGCTGGATCGGCCGTGCCGAAATCCAGCGCCTCGCTCGCCATGGTCGCGGCCAGCTGCAGGTTGCCGCCGACGAGCGCCCTCCGGGCAACGGCCAGGAAGATCGCCAGGCGTTGATCGGCGGGAATATGTGCCGTGGCATCGCTGATCGTGGCGACAGTATCGTCCTTCATCTCCGGCGGCCGCGCCGCATAGACGGCGGAAAAACGGGCACGGAAATTGCCGGCATAGGCGGATTCGGAAAAGCGGTCGAAATACTGGCGCGCATACCGATCGGCGGCGGCATGGGCGCCGGTGTTCTCGGCGAGGAGGACGCCCATCCGCAGGGCCGCCTCCTCCAGAAGCGTGCCGGGTGCCGCGAGCATGACCTGCTCGAGCCGGTGCAACGCCTCGGACGGCGCGTCCGTCTGGAGCAACTGGGCCATGGCCAGGTTCAACTGCGCCGCGAGCGCGGTATCAATTTCCGCCACGTCGATCGGCTCGAGCATCCGTCTTGCATCGTCAGAGCGGTTTTCGACATAGGCGAGCGCGCCGTCGAGGAGCGCGCGATCCTCGCCTTCGATGGTGGCGCTCGCCAGGATGCCGCGCAGTACCGAGGGGGGCCCACCGCTGAGGACGAACAGGGCGGCGGCGCGCAGATTGCGCGGGTCGGTCCACACCTCGGACGGCTGCGCCAGGAAGGTCGGGCCGTAGCGGCGCAGAAGCTGCGCCTGCACGCGGATCGCCGCGCCATTGCCGCGGGCTACCTGGTCCTGCAGGAACTGCAGCGAACGGACGATCTCGTAGGGCATCGGGGCGCGTTCGCGCGGCCAAAGCTCGGTTCCGTCGGCGGCATGAGTCTCGACCGCAGCATGTTCGCCGCCGGCTTCGTCCTCACCGGTTTCAGGCGCGACCACGGGAGTGCCCGCTTCCGCACCACCGTCGGTGCCGGCTTCGGAACGGATCGCATCTTCGGCGGCCTTGCGCACCCTGTCGGCGACGCTGGCCGGCGTGGTCGCACCGTCGCCTTCGGCGGCCACTGCGTTCGACATGACAGTCGACAGCACCAGGGCGCAGGCGGTCAGGCCGGAATGCATCCGGCGTCGGTTGGGCAAGATGCGGTCCATCATGTCGCCGGCGTGGTCAGCAGGATCTCGATCCGGCGGTTCGCCGCCGCTTCCGGATCCTCGGCAATCTTCGGCGCGCGGTCGGCCACACCCTCGATCGCCTTGACCCGGTTTTCTTCCAGGCCGCCCCGCGTCAGCATGTAATAGGCCATCTGGGCGCGGGCGGTGGATAGGCGCCAATTGTCGTACTGGCCGCTGCGGAACGGACGGGAGTCCGTATGGCCGCGGATGCTGACGTCACCGGGTTGCCTGGCCAGCACTGCCGCGATGCGCTCCATCATCGCCACGACCTGCGCGGTCGGGCGGGCCGAGCCCACCTGGAACATGCCGGAGGTCATGTCGTCGGCGATGGAGATGGTAATGCCCCCCTTGCCTGGAACGACCTCGAAATTGGCCGGCAGTGCCGTGCCTTCCTTCTCGAACTCGGCGGCCAACTCGGCCTTCAGCACGGCAGCCTTGTCGGCTTCCGCCGAAGCCTCGGCGGTCGCCGGGTCCTGTTCGGCTTCGCCGGCAGTCTCGGTGTCGGATTCATCGGCTTCGTCGGCTGCGGCATCGGTCTCGGCGCCGGCAGCGGCGATGGCTTCGGCCTGCGTCTCCGCGTCGACCGGGACCGGCTCGTCCGACATGGCATTGCTCGGCAACACGGCGGTCTTGAATTCGCTCGGCGGGGCCTGGTCGAGCTCGATCTCGCTCTCGGTGGCGTTCGGCGCGAGCTGCCAGGATGACGGATCGAACGGATCGCGATAGGCGTCGCCGCCGTTCAGGCCCGGCAGGCCCGTTCCGTCCGGCTTGCCCTGCAATTCGCCCGTCGTCTCGGACGCGCCCTCGGCGGCGATCTCCGCCAGCACGGCATAAGGGTCGCGGAACAGGGCTTCTTCTTCGCCGCCCTCCTGATCTCCGGCCAGCGGCTTGCCATGGGGGTCGCCGTTGGTATCGGCCTTGCTGATGCCGTTTTCGTTCTCTTCGCGCGAGGCGCCGTCGTCGGACTGCTCCACGCCACGCGTCGCCGGCGAGGCGTCGTTCAGGCGTATGGGATTGAAGTATTGCGCGACCTGCTTGCGCGTCGCCATGTCGGATGCCTGGGTCAGCCACATCACGAGGAAGAAAGCCATCATGGCCGTCATGAAGTCGGCGAAGGCAATCTTCCAGACGCCGCCGTGATGAGCTTCCTCGCCGTGGCCGCCGCGGCGGCGCACGATTATGATTTCCTGACGGTCCAGATGACCCGCCCCGGACTGATCGGTCACGCGAGCGCCTCTTCCAGTGCCGTGCGCCATCCCTTCAGCCGCGTCTCGACGACGGTCTGGTCGCATTCAATTCTGACCTCGACCATGTCGGGGTCGGGTTCACAAATGATGAAGCTCTTGCGCTTGCCCAGCGCTTCTTCGAGAGCCTCGAGCAGGTCGGCCGGACCGCTGACGCGGATGCTCAGGGCCTCGCCGTCGCCGATCAGCATGCCGACCGCGTCGGCAAGTTCCAGCACGGTCTGGCGACGACGCGCACCCAGCGCGATCGGCTTCAGGACGCTAGACAGCGATGCCCGCACGATGGTCTCGATCCGGTCGAGCCGCTCGGACAGGAGCGAACCGATCTGCTCGCCCTCCTCGCCGGCCCATTCGCCGCGTGCCGCCTCGATGGCAGCTGCCTTGGCGGCTTCCGCCGCTTCGCTCGCTGCGGCCAGCGCCGCCGCCGCTTCCGCCTCCGCTTCCGCGCGGCCTTGCTGGATGCCCGCCTCGCGCGCTGCCTCCAGCGGGTCGACAACGTCGGCCGGCTGGAAAGCGTCGTCCTCATCGCCCCCCGTCATCGCCGCATCCGAACCGAAGTCCGGCGCTGCGAAATCGCCGAGATCGGCCAGTCCGCCCGCTGCGTCATCCCTGGTGGCATCATCGAGGTCGGCGAAATGCGGCAGCATGCCGGCCGCTGCAGGGGCTTCGCCCGCGGTGCCATGGGCAAATTGCGATGCAAAGTCGAGATCGGCGCCGGTTTCCTCGTCCTCGACCTCCATTTCGGGGATCGGCGAAAGGCGCGGCTTGGCGGCGGGCGCCGGCTGGTTGGCCGCAACCAGCACGAGGGGCTCGAAGCTGGTCTCCTCGCGCGCCTGCGTCATGCGGCGGGCGGGCATTTCGCTGTCGGCGTCCAGCTCAGGCAGATATTGGGCGAGAGAGATCATGGCTTAGGCCGCCTCTTTCTGGTTGAGCCACTGCTTCATCACCGTGGCGGCATGCTCTTCATTGTGGTCCAGAAGCCTCTCCAGGCGGGCCCTCGGCGAGTTGCCCACGTTGAAGTTGAGGTCGTCGAGGAAGCCGAGCTGCGAGCCACCGGAGGAATCCTGGTCGTAGTTCAGGTTCTCCAGCAGGCTCTCCGAGAGGGCGCGGGCATCGTCGTCCAGTTCCGGCATCTCGTCGTCGTCCAGCGCGGCCAGTGCGTTGCCCTCGGCAGCCGGCATGGCGGCGATGGCACGGACGGCGGGCTTGAGGCCGAACCAGATCAGCATGATCGCCACGGCGAGGATGGTCAGGGCGTTGATCAGCGTGCCGGACTGGCGCATGAACATCTCGCCCAGGCCGGGGGCGGGGACCGGCTCCAGCGCGTCGTTGGAAGCGATGAAGTCGACCGCGGTCACCTCGATCTGGTCGCCGCGATCGGCCGAGAAGCCCGAGGCCGAGGCGACCAGCGCCTTGATCTCGGCGATGCGGGCCTCGACCTGGGCGTCCGAAGGGTTCTCACCGATCGCTTCCAGCACCCGGGCGCGATCGACGACCACGGCCACCGACAGGCGCTCGACCTGATAGCCGTCGCTCGTCGTGGAAATCGTCTTCTCGTTGATCTCGTAGTTGGTGAGTTCCTCGCGGCGCTCGGTCTCTTCCGACGACTGCTCACCGCCGGCACCGCCAGCCGGTGCGGCATCGACCTCGCGGACATCCTGCTCGACACCGACCGGGGTGTCGCCCGCGCGGTTTGCCGACTGGTTGTTCTCGCGGATCGTGCGGGTCGAGCGTTCGACGCGGCTCTCGGGGTCGAAGATCCGCTCGCTGATCTGCTTGCGGTCGGTATCGAGCCGGGCGACGACGCTGGTCTGGAAATTGCCGATGCCGAGATAGGGCGCCAGCGTCCTGCGGATCGACTGCTCGATGTCCTTGGAGACCACGCTCTCGATGCCGAACAGCTTGGTGGGCGCGGCGGAGACGCCTTCGTCGCCGGAGGCAAGCAGCGTGCCGTCGGCGTTGAGGATGGTCACCTCTTCCGGTGTCATCGACGGAATGGCCGAAGCGACCAGGGAGCGGATCGCCTGGGCCGAGCCGAAATCGTTGCCGTTCTCCGTGCGGACCACGACACTGGCCGAGGGCTTTTGCTGTTCGCGGCGAAAGGAGCCCTCGTCGGGCAGCACGATGTGGACGCGGGCGGCGCGCACATTGCGCAGGGTCTGGATGGTGCGGGCGATTTCCCCTTCCAGCGCGCGGACCCGGGTGATCTCCTGCATGAAGGAGGTCAGGCCGATGGAGCCCAGATTGTCGAAGAGTTCGTAACCGGCGTTTTCCGAACGCGGCAGGCCCTTTTCGGCGAGAAGCATCCGGGCGGGGGCCGTCTGGGAGAAGGGCGTCAGGATGGCGTCGCCCTTGGCGTCGACGTCGAAGGGGATCCCCGCTTCCGTCAGTGCGGCGCCGATCCGCGTCACATCCGTGCGGTCGAGACCGGAATAGAGCGTCTCCATGTCCGGACGCGACAGGTAGTAGCTGCCGAGCCCGACCAGGGCCACCACGAGCAATCCGATCAGTCCCAGTGCACCGAGTCTGCGCGGACCGAGCGCGGTAAGATTTGTAAAAAGCTGTTGAGCTTTTCCGCCAACGGCAAGCGCCATGGATCTCTCTACCCTGCATTAAACTGTGACTGCGAAGCGACGAGCGGACCATGCCGGTCGAAGCTTGCGCGAGACCACGGTTAATGAAAGGTTAACGCGAGTGATCCGAAGCGAATGGCAATTTATGCGCGCATTCGGTGGCTTGCTTCCAACTCGCTGAAGCGCCGTTCCAGGTTCAAGATGCCTGGGAAAACAATTCCATCTCGCCGTCCGTATCGTCGGTGCGGGCCTGGTGTGGGGAGTTGGCAGAGGGGACCAGACGCAGCTTGAGATCGTTCAACCGGACCGTCTCCAGCGCCGATTTCAGCGCGACCTCGTAGCTCGCCGGCAGCTCGTCCCCTGCCGCTTCCAGGAAGGTCGACAGGTTGCAGAGCGTCTGCTGGGTGCGGTCGATCCGCTGCACGGCGCGCACATAGGCCGCGTCCTGCTGCGCATGGTCCGGGCAGACGAGGTCGTGCATCGCCTCGGCGTCCCTGGCCAGTTCGCGCAGCTCGAGGGAGAGGGTTCTGAAAAGGTCGGACAGGGAACTCATCGACATGGGAATTCGCTTCGATCGCTAGAATTGCACGACGGGGGATTCGGGACGGTTCGCCACGATACGCCCCCGGTCCTTTCAGAAAAGTTCCACGTCGCCGATCGCGTCCGGCTTGCGAATGGGGCGGGCCACCGGGATCTTCGGCATGGCGGCCGGTTCGAACAGGATCTGCCGGGCCCTGCCCGAATGCGGCCAGTATTCGATCCGCCGTCCGACCTCCCCGCCCAGGCTGCCGCCCAGATAGGTGATCCTCTCCATGCGCAGGAAGCGCTCGGCGAAGATGGCGTTCTTGGAACCGACATTCGACAGGCGATCGACCGTCTGGGCACCGCCGAAGAGCTTGGCTTCCAGATTTTCGCGGCGCGCGCCCTGCTGCAGGAGCCCGTTGATCAGGAGCTCCATCAGGTACAGTCCGAAACTCTCGGTCCGGCCGCCTTCCTGGTCGCAGCTGCCGGGAAGCAGGAAATGGTTCATTCCGCCGACGCCTGCGACCCGGTCATGGATGCAGGCCGAGACGCAGGAGCCCAGGAGCGTCGTCAGCACCGTGTCCGGTCCCGAAGCCACCTTCGCTTCGCCCTGCATGACGTGAATGCGCTGCATGTCCGCTCGGTTCGGCATTACTGGAGACGACCGACCACCGCTTCCATGGTCTTCTTGAGGACGGGGACGGTGATCGGCTTGGCCAGGAAGTTGTTGACGCCGAACTGGGCCGCCCGCTGGACGAGTTCGCGATCGCCCTGGCCCGTCAGGATGATGAAGGGCGTCTTCTTCGTCGGGGCATAGGACCGCACGGCCTTCAGCAGCTGGATTCCGTCCAGCTTGGGCATGTTGAAATCCGAGATGATGATATGGCAGGGCGCCGTCATCATCGTCTGAAGCGCCTCCTCGCCATCGACGGCAAAGACGATCTGCTTGATTCCCAGTTGTTCCAGGGCGTCGCGAATCAGCATCCGGCTGGTGCGGTGATCGTCGACGATGAGAACTCTGATCCGGTCTGCAATGCTCATGGGGTCTATCCTTGTCGGATCCCTATTAAAGGGGGAATTTTATGAAGAGTTTCTCTCATCCGGATCGCGTATTTTCGCTGACAGGACATATGTTTGGGGAAACATCATCGGGTCACGCGAACAGCTGTCGGGTCACCCGCGACAGAGGGATCCTCTTCTCCGCGGCACCGATTTCGTAGGCTACCCGCGGCATGCCGTAGACAAGCGAACTCTCCTCGTCCTGGGCGAGCGTGCGCGAGCCGTCCTTGCGCATCTCCAGAAGACCCTGCGCCCCGTCGCGGCCCATGCCGGTCAGGATGACGCCGCTGGAACGGCCCTTGAAGTTCTTGGCGATGGACGCGAACAGAACGTCGACCGACGGGCGGTGCCCAGAGACCGGATCGTCGGCGACCAGAGAAATGTAGGGCTGCACCGCCTTGCGCAGGATCATGTGGCGGCCACCGCCCGGTGCCAGATAGACGTGGCCGGGGCGCAGGACATCGCCGTCCTTCGCCTCGGTCACATGCGCCGGGCACAGGCGGTCGAGCCGCGCGGCGAATGACCCGGTGAAGGCCGCGGGCAGATGCTGCACGATCAGCGTCGGCGGACAATCGGCGGGAAACTCCGCCAGAACCTGCGTGAGCGCCTCGACGCCGCCGGTCGACGAACCGATCCCGATCAGTTCCGGCCCGGTCGCCGAGCGCATCACCACATGGGGTGCAGGCGACGACGGCGCGGCGCGGCTCGCAGGCACGGCGGCCGCGCCCCGACGCTGGACCAGCCGCCCCTTGGCCTGCGCAGCCTCCTTGATCAAGCCCGGCAGGGCGTCAAAGGTGTTGCTGCCGGCGCCCGGCTTGGCGATGCAGTCGAAGGCGCCGATCTCCAGCGCCTCCAGCGTGACCGACGCGCCAGGCGCGGTGAGATTCGACACCATGATGACAGGCGTCGGCCGCAGCTGCATGATCTTCTGCAGGAAGTCGATGCCATTCATGTTCGGCATCTCGACGTCCAGGGTGACGACGTCCGGATCCAGTTCCTTCATCTTCTCCCGGGCCTCGAAGGGGTTGGCGGCTTCGCCGACCACCTCGATGCCCGGATCGTTCTTCAGCACGTTGCGGATCAATGCCCGCATCGTCATGGAATCGTCGACGATGAGAACCGTTGCAGCTGGCATCATCGCGTCCCTGCTCCGTCCGGCATCGCGATCGTCGGCCCTGCTCGGCGAACCCGTATCGAGGGTCTGGTGTCCGCGTTCCATCATCGTCAGCTTCCGGCTTTGCGGTAGGAGGTATTGGACGCGTAGGTCAGCAACGATGCCGCAGCCCCGGTCACGCGCTCGGAATGGCCGACATAGAGGAAACCGTCCGGCAGGATCCGCTCGGCGAAACGGTTCCACACCCTCTCGCGGGTCGTCTGGTCGAAATAGATTGTCACGTTGCGGCAGAAGATGGCGTCGAACATGCCCTTCATCGGCCACTGGCCGATGAGGTTGAGTTCGCGGAACGACACGAGATCGCGCATCGTATCGGCGACCTCGAAGCTCATCTCTTCGGTGGCACCGCGGTGGCTGCTCGTCGCCCCGTGGACCGGACGGAACCAGCGCCGGCGCAGATCGGCCGGCACGTTTTCGAGATCGCTCGACAGGTAGATGCCGGCGCGGCCGGTGGCCACGACATTCGGATCGATGTCGGTCGCCAGGATGCGGACGTCATGGTCGGCCGCGTCCGGCATCATCGACAGCAGGGTCATCGCGATCGAATAGGGTTCGTGGCCGTTGGAGCAGCCCGCCGACCAGATCCGCACGCGCCCGCCCTGCTTGGCGCTGGCCAGCAGCGGCGGCAACAGGCTGTTCTTCAGATGGTCGAAATGATGCTGCTCGCGGAAGAAATGCGTGACGTTGGTCGTCAGCGAGGCGAGCATCTTCATGCGCTCGTCGGCACCGCCGGAGCCGGCCACCAGGGCGCAATAGTCGCGGAAGCTCTCCATGCCGAGGCTTCGCAGCCGTTTGGACAACCGCGAATAGACCAGGGACGCCTTCGACGCCGTCAGGTGAATGCCGGCGTCGTCGTAGAGGATCCGGGCGATATTGGTGAAGTCCGCCTCAGTCATCGGAAACTCGCCGGAACCGATCGACGCGGAGCCGCCCCGCGGCCGCCGGCCTCCCGGCTTTTCTTGCTGATGTCCGGCCGCCAAGCGCCCTACTCCACCTTCGCTCGATGGTGCCGGACGATCCGTCGCCCGGCCCCAACGTGCCATTTCTGTCCTGTCGAGATGCTGTCCTGCCTCGCGTCGGCCGTCAGGCCGCGTCGCGAAGCTGCGGCAGCACGTTGTCCGTCGCCAGCAGCGAGACCATGCGGCCCTCGAGTGCCATGACGCCGCGGACGAACTGCTTGGCGAATTCCGTCGCCATGTCCGGCGGCGGCTGCAGGGCGTCGTCGGTCACCGTCAGTATATCGGAGACGGCATCGACCAGGAGCCCGAACAGCTGCTGCTGCGAGCGCGCCACGATGATGACGCTGCGGGCGGTCGGCTGGGTCTTCGGGAAGCCCAGGCGCGCCGCCAGGTCGACGATCGGCAGCACCGCGCCGCGCAGATTGATGACGCCGTTGACGTAGGACGGAGCGTGCGGGATCGGCGTTGCCGGGGTCCAGCCGCGGATCTCGCGGACCGACATGATGTCGACGCAGAATTCCTGCTCGCCGATGCGGAAGGCGACCAGTTCGCGGCCGTTGCCTTCACCGCGATTGTCGTTCTGGGCGGGCTTCCCGGTCTGTGTGAAAGAAGTCGTCATCTGTCCTACTCCGCGGCCTGTTGCATGGCGTTGCTGGCGAAGGCGTTATCGCCCCGCGATGTCGCGACGACGGTATCGACGTCGAGAATGAGGGCGACGCGACCGTCGCCGAGAATGGTGGCGGCGGCGATGCCGGGCACGCTGCCGTAATTGGTTTCCAGGCTCTTGATCACGACCTGGCGCTGACCCTGGATGGCGTCGACAAGCAGCGCCGAACGCAGACCCTTCTCCGCCTCGACCAGGATGGCGACGCCGGCAGTGGCGTCGGCCGCCTTGCCGGTGAATCCCAGTTCGCGGCCGACATCGACGAGCGGCAGGAAGCTGTCGCGCACCTTCACCACCCGCGCGTCGCCGCCGAAGCTCTTCACCTCTTCCGCCTTGGGCTGCAGCGTCTCGATGATCGCAGTCAGCGGTACCACGACCGTCTGGTCGCCGACCGAGACGATCATGCCGTCGAGGACCGCCAGGGTCAGCGGCAGGCTCATGGTGAAGATCGAGCCCTGGCCGGGTTCCGAGGCGATCGACACGCGGCCGCCGAGCGCCTGGATCGAGCGCTTGACGACATCCATGCCGACGCCGCGGCCCGACAGTTCGGACACCGAGGAGGCGGTCGAGAAGCCCGGCGCGAAGATCAGGTTGTCGATCTCCTCGTTGGTCAGATTGGCGTCGGCTGGGATCAGCCCCTTGCTGATCGCGATTTCCTGCACCTTGGGCCGGTTGATGCCGGCGCCGTCGTCGGCGATCTCGATGACGATGCGGCCCGAGCGATGCATCGCCGCGACCTTCACCGTGCCTTCGGCAGTCTTGCCGGCAGCCAGACGCACCTCGGGCTTTTCCAGCCCGTGGTCGATCGCGTTGCGCAGCATGTGGGTCAACGGATCGGCCAGGCGCTCGATGACGGTCTTGTCGACCTCGGTCCACTCGCCTTCCGTGACCAGCCGAACCGTCTTGCCGGAGATTTCCGCGACTTCACGCGCCAGGCGCGGCAGCCGCTGGAAGACCGACTTCACCGGCTGGGCGCGGATCGCCATGACGCTGTCCTGGATGCCGCGGGTCAGCTGCTCGAGTTCGTCGAGCCCGACCGCGAGCTCCGAGGTACGGGCCAGGCCCGCCTGATAGGCGCGCTGGGACAGCATGACCTGGTGGATGACCAGTTCGCCGACGAGGTCGATCAGCCGGTCGACCCGCTCGAGGTCGACACGGATCGTCTGGGCGGCCGCCGTCGTGGGCTTACCCTCGGCATCGGTCGTGCCCCTGGCCTCGGAGGGCAGCGCCTTCGGCACGGCGTTCGCAGCGGGGGCAGCTTCTTGGATATCGGCAGTTGCCGGTGCGGGCGCTGCGGCCTCGAGTTCTTCCTCCGCAGGAGGCGTTTCGGCGACGACGGGCGCGGCGGCCATTGGCGCCGCTGCCGGTGCTTCCTCGGCAGTATCGGCCGGCACGTCGCCGCGAATGCGGGCAAGGATCTCGGCCAGGTCGGAATCGAACCCGCCGGCGTCGCCGCCTGCCTTGTCGGCCTCGATCGTCAGATCGCAATCCCACTCGACGAATTCGAAGATCTCGCGCACGGCCTCCTCGGTGGAGGCGGTGCGAAGCTCCACGTTCCAGGTGAGATAGGCGCTCTCGGGATCCAGATCCTGCAGCTGCGGCAGTTCGCTGGTGTCGCAACTGATCACTGCTTCGCCGAACTTGCAAAGATCGCGCAGGACGACAGCCGCCTCGTTGGCCTTCGAATAGAGACCCTCATGGGGCTTGAAGGAAATGCGGAACACGGTTTCGCCGTCGGAATCGGCGTCGTCGTCGCCACCACCCAGCAGATCGTCGAGATCGACGGCGATCGGCACGAAATCGAGATCGCCCATGCCCTGATCGTCGTCGGCGCCTGCGGTCGCGGGAGCATCGGCTTCCGCCGTCCCGCCGACCAGCGCCTTCAGTTCGGCGGCCAGGCCGTCATTGCGGGCCGCGTCGGCGACGCCGCCATCGCGGGCAACGGTGACAAGGTCGGCAAGGGCGTCGCCGGAGCGCAGCATCACCTTGATGACCGTATCAGTCGCTTCGAGCCGGTTGGAGCGCAGCCCGTCGAGCGTCGTCTCGAAGATGTGGGCGAAACGGACCAGATCGTCGAGGCTGAAGGCCCCTGCCCCGCCCTTGATCGAGTGCACCGCCCGGAACACGGCGTTGACCGTATCGGAATCGGCCTCGCCGTTCTCGATCGCCAGCAATCCGGCTTCCAGCTCCGCAAGCTGCTCGGCGCATTCCTCGAAGAATGTCTGCCGGATTTCCGCCATCGCGTCCATGTCGCTACCTTCTTGTTCCTGCTCGCACTGCTGTCTGCTTGGCGGTCGTGCCGGCGGCTTGCCGTCGGCGTGACCGCCGACAAGGGCGCTCTGCTATGCTGCGACGCGGTTGATCGCGTCTACGAGCTTGACCGGGTCGAAGGGCTTGACGATCCAGCCGGTCGCACCGGCGGTACGGGCCCGCTGCTTCTTCTCGGCGTCGCTCTCGGTCGTCAGCACCAGGATCGGGATGGCGCGGCGCCGGGGGTCGACCCGCACTTCCTCGATGAACTGGAAGCCGTCCTTGCGGGGCATGTTGATGTCGGTGATGATGACGTCGGGCTCGACGTCCATGCCCTCGAGGACCTCGATCCCGTGGGCGCCGTCCTCGGCCTGCACGACGATGAAGCCTTGAGACGTCAGGGTTGCCCGCAGCATCTCGCGCATCGTCCGCGAGTCGTCGATCGTCAGAACTGTCCTGCTCATGCGAGGCTTCCCTTGTCGCTGATGTGCTCGGGCGTCAGCCCGAGAAGTTCGAGGCCGCCCAGGAAGGCGTCCGAAGGTGTTTCGAGGTCGAACGGCGTGTCGTCGACCTTCCAGGTCGCAGCGGCAGAGAGCAGGACCTGGACGCACTGGCCGCCGAGCCTGGACACCTTGGAGGCGTCGACCTTGACCGGTCCGCCGCGCAGGGCCAGGAGCTGTTCCGCCAGGGGAGCAGCCGCCTTGATGTCGAGGATTTCAGGCAGGTCGACCAGGGTCGGCTTGCGGTTTGCGGGCTTCCTGGCCATCAGAATTCCTCCCAGCCATCTTCCTGAGTCTGCGGGGCGCGGGCGGTGCCGCGGGTGCCGGTGGCGCGCATCTGCACGACCGGGCCAGCGCCGCGGCGCTGCGGCTGGGCGTTGCGGGCCGCAGGGCGGCCGGCATCGCCGGCGCTAGTGCGGAACTTCGCCATCGCGTGGGCCAGTTCGTCGGTCTCGTTCGAAAGCGTCTGGCTGGCAGCCGTGGCTTCCTCGACCATCGCGGCGTTCTGCTGGGTGACCTTGTCCATCTGGTCGGCCGCGCCGGAGACCTCGCGCAGGCTCGTCGCCTGTTCCCGGGCCGAGGCGGCGATGGTCGAGATGACCTCGGCCATGGCGCTGACCTCGGTGACGATCTCCTCCAGCGACTTGCCGGACGCGGTCACCAGTTCCACGCCGGTGCCGACCTGCTCGCGCGAGGTGGCGATCAGGGTCTTGATCTCCTTGGCCGCTTCCGCCGAACGCTGGGCGAGACCGCGCACTTCCTGCGCCACCACCGCGAAGCCCTTGCCCGCCTCGCCGGCCCGTGCCGCCTCGACGCCGGCGTTGAGTGCCAGGAGGTTGGTCTGGAAGGCGATTTCGTCGATCACCGAGATGATCGAGTTGATCTTCTCGGACGACTGCTCGATCTGGCCCATGGCGGTGACCGCCTTGCCGACGATCTCGCCGCCCTTCTGGGCCTTTTCGCGGGCCCCCGAGGCCACGAGCTGCGCCTTGCCGGCGCCCTCGGCGGTCTCGTTGACGGCCTGGGTCACTTCGCCCAGGGCCGCGACGGTCTGCTCGAGGCTGGCCGCCTGCTGCTCGGTGCGGTGGGCCAGGTCGTTGGACGCGGTGTTGATCTCGCCGAGGCCGGTGCGGATCGAGGCGATGGAGGTGACCACATGGCCGATGGCGGTTTCCAGCGCCGCGACGCTGGCATTGAACTTGGCGCGGATCGGCTCGAACTCGGTCGCCACCTTGTCCTGCATGCGCACGGTCAGGTCGCCGGCCGACAGGCGCTCGAAGCCGACCTCGACGATGCCGACGAAGGCCCGCAGGTCTTCCGCCTTGGCGTCGTCCAGCGCGGCCTGGCGCTTGGCGGCCTCGTCCTGGCTGATGCGGGATGCCTCGGCCTGCGCGGCCAGCTCGTCGCGGTCGATGGCTGCCTGCTTGAAGGTCTCGACGGCAACGGCCATCTCGCCCACTTCGTCCTTGCGGCTGGCGCCGGGGATCACGACGGTCTTGTCGCCGTCGGCCAGCTTGCGCATCACGCCGGTCATCTGGACGATCGGCGTGGCGATGGCTCGGGACAGCACCCAACCAAGGCCAACCGCGACCAGGATCAGGGCGCCCATGCCGATCATCAGTGCGATTTCGGCTGCGCTATTGGCCTCTGCTTCGGCAAGGGTTCCCGCGGCGACTGCAGCGGTCGTCGTGTCACGAACCGAATCGATGATGGTCTCGATCGGCTCGATGAACTCGTCGGCCTTGCCGGAATTGAAGAGCGTCAGCGCCTGAGGATAGGTCAATTCGCTGCCGGCGTTGCGGATGACCGGGTCGGCGATCTCGGTCTGCCATGCAGCCATCGCGGCCGACACCTTCGGCAACTCCGCGGCGATCGGGCTGCCGGCGCCGGCGATGGTGCCGAGCTCGGCGACATTCTTCTTGAAGGTCTCGTAATGCTCCTTCACCCGCCCGGAGAAGTAGGCGTCGCGGGTGATCATGAAGCCGCGCAGCGAGTTCTCCTGCCGGGCGAGCGCGAAGCGCGCGTCGATCGCGGCATTGGACAGGGCGACCTGGTGGTTCTTGTCCTCGCTCGCCGCCTCGATCGTCGTCATGGACTGGAACAGCAGCGCGCCCATGCAGGCGGCGATCACGACGAGTATTGCGAACGCAGCCGCAATCTTCTTGGATATCTTCAGATTTGCCAGCTGCATGATCGTGATCGTCCTTGGAAATTTGCGCAGGAAGACACCCGAAGCTCGGGCGCGGCGCCGTTACGAAACTAGAGGCGGGATGGTTAACGGTTTCTTATCGACAGCCTGTCGAGGCTTGCGTCAGGGATGCGCCACGATGCCGTCGCGCCCGCCGCACCATCTGGCAGGAAATTGCTTTCGATTGTCTTGCTTACGCGACGAAACCGTCGACCGGCAGAAAATTCGACAAAAGGCGCGTGCATCGCCTCGCTTATACTAAGCGTGGCGTACATCTCTGTTCGTCAATCGTGGTCGGACGAGACCCAGACGCAGGAACGGGCCCGGCCGAGGCCGGGCCCGTTCCGTCAATGAAGCGCGGTCCGTTTAGCGGAAGAGCGCCAGGACCGACTGCGAGGATGCATTGGCGATCGACAGGGCCTGGACGCCCAGCTGCTGCTGCGTCTGCAGCGCCTTCAGCCGGGTCGATTCCTCGGTCATGTCCGCATCCACCAGCGTGCCGACACCCTTGTCGATGGAGTTGCGCAGGTTCGAGACGAACTCCGACTGGATATCCATGCGGTTCTTCGAGGCGCCCAGGTTGGAGGCCGACGTGGTCATGTCCGTGAGGATCTTGTCGACGACGCGAACCATGGCGTTCACATCCGCGGCCGTGGTGGTGCTGGCGAGCTCGATCAACTT
This sequence comes from Aurantimonas sp. A2-1-M11, assembly GCF_036549475.1. Classification (NCBI taxonomy): domain Bacteria; kingdom Pseudomonadati; phylum Pseudomonadota; class Alphaproteobacteria; order Hyphomicrobiales; family Aurantimonadaceae; genus Aurantimonas; species Aurantimonas sp. A2-1-M11. Next base: position 71,949 of record NZ_JAZHLI010000008.1, read on the forward strand.
ACCGGTGGCGGCGGTCGTCTGAGTTCCAGCAGCGTCGATCAGACGATATTCGTCCGGCGCTGTGGTCGGTGTCGCCAGCAGCAGATCCGCATCGTAGTCCTTGGTGAGGATTCCCTGCGTTTCGTCGCTGGTGCCGATCAGCGTCATTTTGGAGACATCGATGCTGATCGTTCCGACGGAGACGGCGCCGCCGGAGTCGCGGTTGAAGGAGGCGACGACGCTCTTGCTGCCGGCCGCCGCAGCGGTCGTGTTCTGCAGCCAGTTCTCGCCCGAGAAGCTGGCCGAGGAAGCGATGCTGGACAGCTGGTTCTTCAGCTCGGTCAGTTCCGAGTTGATCTTGGTCTTGTCGACACCCGGTTCGATGGCCGCAAGCAGCTTGGCCTTGATCTCGGAGGTGACGTCGATCGCCGCTTCCATGCCGGTATAGGCGACGTCGACCTTGGCCTGGCCGAGGCCGAGCGCGTCCTCGACGGCGCCGAGTGCCTTGTTGTCCGAGCGCATGGTGGTGGCGATCGACCAGTAGGCAGCGTTGTCCGATGCCGCACCGACGCGGTAGCCCGTCGAGATGCGGTTCTGGGTCTGGTCGAGGCTACTGTTGATCATCGACAGGCTCCGCAGAGCCGTCATTGCCGACGTATTGGTATTGATGGAGGTCATTGTATTGTCCCGTAAAGCGGAATTTCAAACAGGGGACAGTCCGGATCGGCCGGTATAACGAAGCGGCATCATGCCCGTGACCAGCGATTTCTCGCCAGCCACCTCGCTATGCCTGCACCATCGGGTCCATCGACCTACCGGTGACTTAAATTCGGTGGTTAACGCAGCTCGCGTACAGCCGCTTCCACGGTCATCGTAAATCGCCTACTAAAAAATTTCACAAGAGTGGAACGATTTACAGGTCTGTCGTCTTGCTCATGACGCAAAAACGGGCCCGGCCTTGCGACCGGACCCGTCCATGTCAGTGTCGAAGCGCCGTGTCTTAGCGGAAGAGCGACAGCAGCGACTGCGAGGAGTTGTTGGCGATCGACAGCGCCTGGACGCCCAGCTGCTGCTGCGTCTGCAGCGCCTTCAGCCGGGTGGATTCCTCGGTCATATCCGCATCCACGAGCGTGCCCACGCCCTTTTCGATGGAGTTGCGCAGGTTGGAGACGAACTCCGACTGGATGTCCATGCGGTTCTTGGCGGCACCGAGGTTGGAGGCGGCGGTCGTCATCGACTTCAGGGCCTCGTCGACGTCGGAGATCATGGTCGAGACCTGAGCATCGGTCGTCGTACCAGTGAGGGCGAGCGTCGAGACGACGGTTCCCCCCGTACGCGCCACGTCGAGAATGCCGGTCGTTCCATTTGAATCGAACAGCTTCGTCTTCGAGGTATCGATGCCGATGGTGCCCACGGACACGGAACCGTCGGCCGCCCGGTTGAAGGACGAAACGACAGACTTGGTTGCGGTGTAACCCGCAGCGCCGCTGTTGACCGACAGCCAGTTTTCGCCCGAGAACGACGCGGACGAGGCAATCGAGGTGAGCTGGCCCTGCAGTTCCTTGATTTCCGACTGGATCTTGGTCTTGTCGACACCCGGCTCGCGCGCCGCGACCAGCTTGGACTTGATCTCGTCGACGACGTCGATGGCGGCGGTCATGCCGGTGTAGGCGGTGTCGACCTTGGCCTGGCCCAGCCCGAGCGCGTCCTGCACTGCGCCAAGCGCCTTGTTGTCCGAGCGCATCGTTGTTGCGATCGACCAGTAGGCCGCATTGTCGGACGCGGCACCGACGCGGTAGCCGGTCGAAATACGGTTCTGGGTCTGGTCGAGACTGCTGTTGATCATGGACAGGCTCTGCAGAGCCGTCATTGCCGAAGTATTGGTGTTGATGGAGGTCATTGTATTGTCCCGTACGCGGAATTTTAAACTGGGGACAGTCCGGATCGGCCGGTATAACGAAGCGGCATCATGCCCGTGACCAGCGATTTCTCCGCCAGCCACCTCGCTATGGCGGCATTTTCTGCCGCAACGACCTACCGGTGACTTAAGTTCATTGGTTAATGACGGGCGCCCGCGGCCTTTTGAAGATTCATCATGAATCGCCTGCTTACAAACTCTACGGTAACCGAATTATATTCGCCCCTCTCCCACCCGACACGCAAAACGGGCCCGGCCTTGCGGCCGGACCCGTTCCGTCCACAGTAGCCGTGCCGTGTCTTAACGGAAGAGCGACAGCAGGGACTGCGAGGAGTTGTTGGCGATCGACAGCGCCTGGACGCCCAGCTGCTGCTGCGTCTGCAGCGCCTTCAACCGGGTCGATTCCTCGGTCATGTCCGCGTCCACCAGCGTGCCGACGCCCTTCTCGATGGAGTCACGCAGGTTGGAGACGAACTCCGACTGGATATCCATGCGGCTCTTGGAGGCACCGAGATTCGAGCCGGCCGTCGTCATCGACTTCAAAGCCGTATCGACGGCCGAGATCATTCCCGTCAATACCGTATCGTCGACATTGGCGGCGGTGATGTCGAGGGTCGAGACCGTATACACCACATTGACAGGTGTGGCGGCGCCGTTTGCGGTGGTGACTACCTCGTCGAGGATACCGTCATCCGTCCCAGCTGCCGCGACATCGCGGAACAGCTTCACGGACAAGACGTCGATATCGATGGTGCCGACGGAGACCGTGCCTGCCGCGGAGCGGTTGAAGGATGCAACCACGCTCTTCGAGCCGGTGCCGCCGTCGAACTTCAGCCAGTTCTCGCCGGAGAAGGAGGCCGAGGTCGCGATCGAGGACAGCTGGCCCTGAAGCTCCTTGAGCTCGGACTGGATCTTCGCCTTGTCGACGCCCGGCTCCTTGGCCGCGACGAGCTTGGCCTTCATTTCGTCGACGACGTCGATGGCGGCCTTCATGCCGGTATAGGCCGTGTCGACCTTGGCCTGGCCGAGGCCGAGCGCGTCCTCGACGGCGCCGAGGGCCTTGTTGTCCGAACGCATGGTGGTGGCGATCGACCAGTAGGCGGCGTTGTCCGAAGCAGCCCCGACGCGGTAGCCGGTGGAGATGCGGTTCTGGGTCTGGTCGAGGCTGCTGTTGATCATCGACAGGCTCTGGAGAGCCGTCATCGCCGACGTATTGGTATTGATGGAGGTCATGTTGGTGTCCCGTAATGCGGAAGTTCTGAGAGGGGGACAGTCCGGGTCGGCCGGTATGACGAAGCGGCATCATGCCCGTGATCGGCGTCTGTCTGGCCGGTCACCTCGTCATGCCATCATCATCTGCCGCCGCCACCTACTGGCTACTTAAGTTTGATGGTTAACGACGCTCGCCCCCACCGCACCGCAAGTCATCGTGAATCAAACGCTAATATATTGGCGCTTGCGCGCAGATCAGCCCTCACTCACCCCGAGACACAGACGGGCCCGGCCTTGCGGCCGGGCCCGTCCCATTCAAAGTGGCCGTGCCGTGTCTTAGCGGAAGAGCGACAGCAGCGACTGCGAGGAGTTGTTGGCGATCGACAGCGCCTGGACGCCCAGCTGCTGCTGCGTCTGCAGCGCCTTCAACCGGGTCGATTCCTCGGTCATGTCCGCGTCCACCAGCGTGCCCACACCCTTCTCGATGGAATCGCGCAGGTTGGAGACGAACTCCGACTGGATATCCATGCGGCTCTTGGCAGCGCCGAGATTGGAGGCTGCCGTCGTCATGGACTGGATTGCATCATCCACTTCAGAGATCATCTGGTTGATGTCGAGATCGGTGACGCCCGCGGTGGTGATGTCGAGATTGCTCACCGAGACCGTCACGTTGCCACCACCGGTGGTGGTGAAAGTGCTGTTCAGAATGCCGTTGTCGGTGCCAGCTGCGGCAGGATTGTCGTCACCGAACAATTTGGTGGCGCCGATGACGATCTCGATCGTGCCCACCGAAACGGCGCCGGCTGCACTGCGGTTGAACGAGGCGACGACATTCTTGGTATCGGTCGTCGCGCCGTCGAAGGACAGCCAGTTTTCGCCCGAGAAGGAGGCCGAGGTCGCGATCGACGAAAGCTGGCCCTGCAGTTCCTTGATTTCCGCCTGGATCTTCGACCTGTCGACGCCCGGCTCGCGCGCGGCGACGAGCTTGGCCTTCATTTCGTCGACCACGTCGATGGCAGCCTTCATGCCGGTATAGGCCGTGTCGACCTTCGCCTGGCCCAGGCCAAGCGCGTCCTCGACGGCGCCGAGGGCCTTGTTGTCCGAGCGCATGGTGGTGGCGATCGACCAGTAGGCGGCGTTGTCCGAAGCAGCACCGACGCGGTAGCCTGTGGAGATGCGGTTCTGGGTCTGGTCGAGGTTGCTGTTGATCATCGACAGGCTCTGCAGAGCCGTCATCGCCGACGTATTGGTATTGATGGAGGTCATGATGGTGTCCCGTGACGCGGAAAATGAACAGGGGGACAGTCCGGATTGGCCGGGATAACGAAACGGCGTCATGCCTGTGCCCAACCATGCGGTCGATCACTTCGCTATGACCTCAGACTGTCAGGACAGGTCTACGCTTTGCTTAAGTTGTATGGTTAACTTTCTGCAAATGTCCATATTTGTTCTTTCTGGATCGCGTCCAATCAAATCAGTCTCGTTTTTCCAAATACAAATGGGCCCGCCCTTGCGGCCGGACCCGTCCATGTCAGTGTCGAAGCGCCGTGTCTTAGCGGAAGAGCGACAGCAGCGACTGCGAGGAGTTGTTGGCGATCGACAGCGCCTGAACGCCCAGCTGCTGCTGCGTCTGCAGCGCTTTCAGCCGGGTGGACTCCTCCGTCATGTCCGCATCCACCAGCGTGCCGACGCCGGTCTCGATGGAATCGCGCAGGTTGGAGATGAACTCCGACTGGATGTCCATGCGGCTCTTGGCGGCACCGAGGTTCGAGGCGGCCGTCGTCATCCGCTGCAGGGCGTCGTCGACACCGCTGATGAAGCCATTCAATATTCCCACGTCAACCAGCGAGTCGGTCAGACCCGAGATGCTGAGGGTCGACACGTCAAAGCTGCCGGCAGCCGTCTGGTCGGTCAGATAAGCACCCGCCGCATCGTATTTTCCGTCGAGGATACCGGTTCCCGCAAGAGGACCGAGAAGGTTGGTGTTAGCCGCGGCGTCGAACAGCTTGGTCTTCGAGGTGTCGATCTGGATGGTGCCGACCGAAACCGTTCCGTCCGCGGCGCGGTTGAAGGACGCGACGACCGACTTGGTCGCATTGGCCGGCGCGGTGGAATTGACCGACAGCCAGTTCTCGCCCGAGAAGGACGCAGAGGTGGCGATCGACGTCAGCTGGCCCTGCAGCTCGGTGAGCTCCGCCTGGATCTTGGTCTTGTCGACGCCCGGTTCACGGGCTGCGACGAGCTTGGCCTTCATCTCGTCGACGACGTCGATGGCTGCCTTCATGCCCGTATAGGCCGTGTCGACCTTGGCCTGGCCGAGGCCGAGCGCGTCCTCGACGGCGCCGAGGGCCTTGTTGTCCGAGCGCATGGTGGTGGCGATCGACCAGTAGGCGGCGTTATCCGAGGCCGCACCGACGCGGTAGCCTGTGGAGATGCGGTTCTGGGTCTGGTCGAGGTTGCTGTTGATCATCGACAGGCTCTGCAGAGCCGTCATTGCCGACGTATTGGTATTGATGGAGGTCATGGTGGTGTCCCGTAACGCAGAGTAATGAACAAGAGGGACAGTCCGGATCGGCCGGGATAACGAAACGGCGTCATGCCTGTGGCCGTCAATCGCGGCCACCTCGCTATGTCATCAACATAGCCAGCGCCGGACTACTAAGCGGCTAAGGAATATGGTTAACAATAATGGCATTCTGTAGTATTCTTCAAAATAAAAGATCTTGCCGCAGCCCGGGCGACGTCCCCTTCCCGGCTCATCAGGATAGGGCTTCGCTCGACGCAAAACGGGCCCGGCCTTGTAGCCGGACCCGTTCGCGTCAGGGTGATTCCGATGGGTTCTAGCGGAAGAGCGCGAGCAGCGATTCCGAGGAGGCATTGGCGATCGACAGCGCCTGGACGCCCAGCTGCTGCTGCGTCTGCAGTGCCTTCAGCCGGGTGGATTCCTCCGTCATGTCCGCGTCCACCAGCGTGCCGACGCCGGTCTCGATGGAGTCGCGCAGGTTGGAGACAAACTCCGACTGGATGTCCATGCGGCTTTTGGCGGCGCCGAGATTGGAAGCGGCTGTCGTCATCCGCTGCAGGGCGTCGTCAACGCCGCTGATGAAGCCGTTCAGTGTTAAGACATCGGCGGCCGAGTCGGTCAGCGCCGAGATGTTGAGGGTTGCGACAGTAAAACTACCAGCGAGCGCAGTCTGATCGACGGCGTTATACGCACCGGCGGCGGTGTATCTCCCGTCGAGGATCCCTGTACCGGCCGCTCCTGCCGGCGTCGCAGCGTCGAACAGCTTGGTCTTCGCGGTATCGATCTGGATCGTGCCGACCGAGACGGCGCCTGCGCTGTCGCGATTGAAGGACGCGACGACCGACTTGGTCGCATTGGCCGGCGCGGTGGAATTGACCGACAGCCAGTTCTCGCCCGAGAAGGACGCAGAGGTGGCGATCGACGTCAGCTGGCCCTGCAGCTCGGTGAGCTCCGCCTGGATCTTGGTCTTGTCGACGCCCGGTTCACGGGCTGCGACGAGCTTGGCCTTCATCTCGTCGACGACGTCGATGGCGGCCTTCATGCCCGTATAGGCCGTGTCGACCTTCGCCGAGCCGAGACCGAGGGCGTCCTCGACGGCGCCGAGGGCCTTGTTGTCCGAGCGCATCGTGGTGGCGATCGACCAATAGGCGGCATTGTCCGAAGCGGCACCGACGCGGTAGCCCGTCGAGATGCGGCTCTGCGTCTGGTCGAGGTTGCTATTGATCATCGACAGGCTCTGCAGAGCCGTCATCGCCGAAACGTTGGTATTGATGGAGGTCATGATGGTGTCCCGTGACGCAAAAAATGAACAGGGGGACAGTCCGGATTGGCCGGTCTAGCGGAACGGCGTCATGCCCGTGGCCCGTCAATCGCGGCCACCTCGCTATGGGTTCACCATGCCCGAGGATGGCTACCAAGCGCCTAAAAATGATGGTTAACACATTATTTTTGCTGATATATCTGGCGCCGCACGAGAACTGTGCGCAACGCAAAACGGGCCCGGCCTTGCGGCCGGACCCGTTCCCGTCAGGGTGATCCCGATGGGTTCTAGCGGAAGAGCGCGAGCAGCGATTCCGAGGAGGCATTGGCGATCGACAGCGCCTGGACGCCCAGCTGCTGCTGCGTCTGCAGCGCCTTCAGCCGGGTGGATTCCTCTGTCATGTCCGCATCCACCAGCGTGCCGACGCCCTTCTCGATGGAATCGCGCAGAGTCGAGACGAATTCCGACTGGATGTCCGTCCGGTTCTTGGCGGCGCCGAGATTCGATGCAGCGGTGGTCATCCGCTGCAATGCCGTGTCGACGGCCGAGATCATCGCATCGGCTACGTCGTCGAACGTATTGTCCCCCGGGGTCGCATGCGAGGCGGTGATGATCGCATCGGTCAGGACAGCGGTCGAGATATTCAGCGACGCCACCTCGATGTTGATCGCAGTCCCGGTACCGAAAGCAACGACCGTGTCGAGGATGCCGTCTTGTACAGGGGTGCCAGCACCATCATCGCCGTAGAGCTTGACGGCCGAAATGTCGATCTGGATCGTGCCGACGGAAACGGCACCGGCGCTGTCACGATTGAACGACGACACGATGTCCTTGTTGACGCCGGCGCCGTCGAACGCGAGCCAGTTCTCGCCCGAGAAGGAGGCCGAGGTCGCGATCGAGGACAACTGGCCCTGGAGCTCGGTGATTTCCGACTGGATCTTGTTGCGATCGACGCCGGGTTCGCGGGCGGCGACCAGCTTGGCCTTGATCTCGTCGACGACGTCGATGGCAGCCTTCATGCCGGTATAGGCGGTGTCCAGCTTGGCCTGGCCGAGACCGAGGGCGTCCTCGACGGCTCCGAGGGCCTTGTTGTCGGAGCGCATGGTGGTGGCGATCGACCAGTAGGCGGCGTTGTCGGACGCGTCGCCGACGCGGAAGCCGGTCGAGATGCGGCTCTGCGTCTGGTTCAGGTTGCTGTTGATCATCGACAGGCTCTGCAGAGCCGTCATCGCCGAAACGTTGGTATTGATGGAGGTCATAATGATGTCCCGTTACGCGGAAGACAGAATGGGGGGACAGTCCGGACTGGCCGGTATAGCGAGACGGCATCATGCCCTGCGTTCGCTTCCCGTGAGGTGGAGCGCATCGCTATGAGGACGACTATCGTGGCCGGCCCCTTCCGACTTGTTAATGGTAACGAGCCGTTCCGTTTCATGGTTAACAGTCACTTACCCGAGGCCCCCTCCCCAAGGCGCGGCCCCCACATCGCTCAAACGCGAAAAGCCGCCCGTATGGGGCGGCTTCTGGGTCGTCATGGAGGCGTCCCGTGAAGGACGCCTCGGGAGCGTGGTGTCGATCAGTTCTGGAAGAGCTGCAGGATCGCCTGGCTGGAGGAATTGGCGATCGACAGGGCCTGGACACCGAGCTGCTGCTGCGTCTGCAGCGCCTTCAGCCGGGTCGATTCCTCCGTCATGTCGGCATCCACCAGCGCGCCGATGCCCGACGAGATGGAGTCGGTCAGGTTGGACACGAAGTTCTGCTGCAGTTCGATACGTGACTTCGCGGCGCCGAGATTGGCCGCGACATTGGTCAAGTCGGTCAGGATCTTGTCGACGACGCGCACCATGGCGTTGACTTCCGCCGGGGTCGTGGCGCTGGTGAGGCCGATCACCGTGCCGGTGGCGGCGGTGGTCTCTCCCGGGACATCGATCAGCCGATAGAATACCGGTGTACCAGTAGGCGTCGCCAGCAGATCGTCGGAATCGTAGTCCGCGGTGAGGAGGCCAGTGGTTTCGTCATCCGTGCCGATCAGGGTCATGGCCGTGACATCGACCGTGATCGTGCCGATCGAGACGGCCCCCGTGGAATCCCGGTTGAAAGAGGCCACGATGTCCTTGGCGCCGGCCGGTCCCGCAGTATCGTTCTGCAGCCAGTTTTCGCCCGAGAACGAGGCGGACGACGCGATGCTCTGGAGCTGCTTCTTCAGTTCGCTGATTTCCGACTGGATCTTGGTCTTGTCAACGCCGGGCTCGCTTGCCGCGACGAGCTTGGCCTTGATCTCGTCGACGACATTGATGGCACTGTCGAGCGCCGTGTAGGCGATATCGACCTTGGCGGCGCCGAGGCCGAGCGAATCCTCGACGGCCGAGAGCGCCTTGTTGTCCGACCGCATCGTCGTGGCGATCGACCAGTAGGCGGCGTTGTCCTTGGCGTCGGCCACGCGGTAGCCGGTCGAGATGCGATTCTGCGTCGCGTCCATCGTCCGGTTCGTGGCCTGCAGGGTCTGCAGTGCCGCCATTGCCGCAATGTTGGTATTGATGCTGGTCATGACACGTTACCCTCGGTGGTCTTCGCCCGCAGCTTGCCTCGCGCCGCACGGAAGCGCGCCTCCACTGGTCATTAACCTAGTTTGTTAACCTTAATGACAGGTTAAACCCGACGCGACCTGACCGCTTTCGACTCCGCCCAGCCGCGTCAGAAAAACGATCGGACCAGCGAGCCGACCAGCATGTTCCAGCCGTCGATCAGGATGAAGAACAGGATCTTGAACGGCAGCGAGATGATGGTCGGCGGCAGCATCATCATGCCCATGGACATGGTCAGCGTCGCCACGATCATGTCGATCACCAGGAACGGCAGGACGATGAGGAAGCCGATCTCGAAGCCGCGGCGCAGCTCGGAAATCATGAAGGCCGGGATGAGTTCGCGCAGATCGACATCGCGTTCGTCGGCGGCGCCCTGCTCCTCCGGCTCGACCCGTTCGCGGCTGGTGGCCGCGGCGATATCGCCGAACAGCCGCAGGTCTTCCGGCCGCACCTGCGTCAGCATGAAATCCTTGAAGGGCTCGCTGATCCGATAGAAGGCTTCCTCCTCGGTAATCTCGTTGTTCAGCAACGGCTGCAAGCCGTCGTTCCAGGCACGATCGAAGGTCGGCGCCATGACGAAGAAGGTCATGAACAGCGACAGGGAGATGAGGATCAGATTGGCCGGCGTCGTCTGCAGGCCGAGACCGGTCCGCAGGATCGACAGGGCGATCACGATGCGGGTGAACGACGTCACCATGACCAGGAGGCCCGGCGCAATCGACAGGATGGTGACGATGCCGAAGAGCTGGACGATGCGGCCGGACGCCGTCGAATCGCCCGCCGGCAGCAGCGATGCGAGATCGGGCAGGCCGGAACTCTGGGCGGTCTGGGCCAGGGCCGGTTCGGCGAACAGCAGCGCCGCAAGGAGAAGCAGCGGTCTCATTCGGCGATCATCGTCTGGATGAGATAGTCGACCACGGCGGGCGAGCGCAGCTTGGCGCGCTGGCGCAGATCCTCGCGCAGATGCATCAGGCCGCGGGTGCCCTCGACCTGAGACAATTGCACCGAGCGCAGGAAGGCCAGCGTGTCGGCCTCGATCTGGGCGGCCAGCACCTCGGGGTCGGCGGTGCCGTCGTCGCGATAGACCAGGGCGGCCTCGACGCGCAGCCACGTCTCGGGCGGGGAATAGATATTGGTGAGCACCGGCTTGAGCGGCATCAGCTTGAGCGGCAGCTTGTCGCCGCTCTCCGCCAGATCGCCCGCTTCCACGTCGACGATCTCGGCTTCCGGGGCGTCCGTGGTCGTTGCAACAGCCGGTTCCGGCGATGCGAGCTTCATGCCCAGCACCGCGCCGCCGCCGCCGCCGACGAGCGTCAGTATCGCCACCGCGATGGCGGTGGGGACCATGCCCCCCGCCTTGCCGGTTTCTTCGTCCGATGCGCCAATGCTGGCCATGCGCCGAACCCTTCCGCTGTTTCGTCGGCGGACGGACCCTCTGGTCCACCATCATCCGACGATCGAGCGTTAACGGTTCAGCCTGACCCGAGACTTGCCGCAGGGTCCTGTCCTACTGGATGGCGACGGCGTCGTAGATCTGCTGGCCCCAGCCGGGCTGCTGGACATCGGTGATCCGACCGCGGCCGCCATAGGAAATCCGGGCCTCGGCGATCTTGTCGTAGTTGATCGTGTTGTCCGGCAGGATGTCCCGCGGGCGGATGATGCCGGCGATCGAGAGCACCCGCACCTCGAAGTTGACCCGCACTTCCTGCTGGCCGGAGATGAACAGATTGCCGTTGGGCAGCTTCTGGCCGACGACGGCGGCGACCGACAGGTCGATGTCCTCCGACCGCTTGATCTTGCCCTTGCCGCTCATGTCGGATTCGTTGTCGCTCCCGAGCTGGGCCCCGACCGTCGGCAAGGTGTACTGGCCGAGGCTTCCGGCCAGGTCGAGGCCGGCCGCGATCCCGGACTTGCGCGAGCGTTCGGAATTGTTGTCGATCGAGGCCTGGTCGCGGATGCGGATCTTGACGGTGACGATGTCGCCTTCGCTGAGCGCCCGCGGGTCCTGGTAGAAATCCGCTCGCGCATCCGACCACAGCGAATGGGCCGTGCGCGGCGAACGCGCCGGGAAGGCTCCGGGCTGGGCGACTATCGGCGGATATTCGTAGAGCCCCGCACCTACAGGCGACAGGGAAGGCTCGCGCATCGCGTCGTGACTGGCTGTGGAGCAGCCGGCAAGGGCAGCGACGGCCAGGAGGATCAGAGGCTTCACGAGCTCTTCTCCGCAAGCTGCTGGGGGTCCTGCGTGGTGCCGGCCGACGTCTTGGCAACGATGAGCGTGGCGATCTCGGCAGCGACACTCGGCTCCATCTCGCTGAGGATGTCGCTGGCCAGGCGCGATTTCAGCCGCACCAGCACCGAGGCGGCATCGCTGCGCGAGACGATGGCGAGCTGGGCGGCAGCGGCGACGGAATCCATGTTCGTATAGATGTCGACGACGATCTTGGAGGCATCGTCGAGGAAGCGCTGACGCTCGGCCAGCCAGGCGTTGTAGTCCTCGCGCTTGGCCTCCAGCTCGTCGATCTGCTTGGAGACCGCGGTCTCCAGTTCCGTCAGCTGCGCCTGTTCGAGCGCGTAGCGGGCGTCCTGGGCCTTGTCGGCGATGTTCAGGCAATAGGCCTCGACCTCGGTCGAGGGCTTGGGAGCGGTGATCACCTCTCCCTTGGGCCCGACCAGGCGCACTTCCTGCGGCGGCAGTTCAGACGGCCGGTCCTGGGACTTCGCCGGGTTGGTCACGGAGGCCGCGACGGTCACCGTGAGAAGCAGGGCGAGGCAACGCCGGCGGGATGGGAAATCCTTGATCATCATTGCACCACGAGTTCTGCCTGGAGGGCTCCGGCCGTCTTGATCGCCTGAAGGATCGCGATGATTCCGGTCGGCTTGAGTCCGATGCGGTTGAGGCCGCGGACGACTGTTTCCAGATCGGCGCCGCCGACATAGGCGAACGTGCCGCCCTCCTCGCGTGCATCGATAATGGTCTCGGAGGTGACGACCGTCTGACCGTCCGAGAGCGGCGCCGGCTGCGACACCGACGGCATCTCGCTGATGCGAACCGTCAGGTTGCCGTGGGTCACGGCGACCAGGGAGATCTGGACGTCCTTGCCGATGATGACTGTGCCGGTGCGCTCGTCGATGACCACCCGCGCCGGCTGGTCGGGCGCGATGCGCAGCTCGCCGATCTCGGCGATGAAGCGCGTGCTGGAGACGTCCGACGGGCGTTGGAGATGCACCGTACGGAAATCCTCCTCGCGCGCCACAGGCCGTCCCCAGCGGCTGCGGGCATATTCGTTGACGACGTCGACGACGCGGATCGAGGTGCGGAAATCGGGGTTGCGCAGCTCGATCGCCAGCTTGCCGTCGTCGCTGAAGCCGCCGGGCACCTCGCGCTCCACCAGCGCGCCGTTGGGTACGCGTCCAGTGGTTGGTACGCCCTGGGTCAGGCTTTCGCTGTCGCCCTCGGAGGTGAAGCCGCTCACGGCGAGCGACCCCTGCGCCACGGCATAGATCTCGCCATCGGCGCCATACAGCGGCGTCATGACCAGGGTGCCGCCCATCAGCGAGGTCGCGTCGCCCAGCGAGGAAACTGTGACGTCGATGCGCGAACCGGTCCCGATGAAAGCCGGCAGCTCGCTGGTCACGGTGACCGCGGCGACGTTCTTGCTCCGCGAGCTCTGGGCACGGATGTTGACGCCCATGCGCTCGAGCATCGACTGCATCGACTGCTCGGTGAAGGGAGAATTGCGCAGCGAGTCTCCGGTGCCCTGCAGGCCGATGACGAGACCGTAGCCGACGAGCTGGTTGGCGCGCACGCCGCGAATGTCGACGATGTCCTTGATGCGGACACTGCCGCGGGCGTCAGCCGGATCGCCGATGACCGGCGCCGGCAGCGATGGCACGCCACGCGCGCCGCCATTGTTCGGATAGTCGGCTGCCAGGGTGCCGTGCATCAGCGCGGCTACCATCCCGGTAACGAGGAGCAGTCGGTTGCGGATCATCCGGTTATCCTGATGCTTCCGTCCGGCGACACGACGCCGGAGACGATGGTGCCGCTGTCGACGTTGCGGACCCGGATGACCTCGCCCTCGCCTGCCGACCGCAGCGCGGTTCCCAGGCCGGTTATGACGAGGCCGGCGTCGCTGTAGACGAGCGTGACTGCCGTTCCGGCGCGAACCAGGTCCGGCTCCTTCAGGTCGGACAGGAGGATCGCCTTGCCCGGCAGCAGGGTGCGGCGGGCCACGCGGCCCTCCAGCACGCTGTCATCGACGGCGTAAAGGGAAATCTTGTCGTCCTTGACGAAGAAGGCCTTGTGGTTGAGCCCGCGCTCGGTGACGCTCTGGCCCGGATAGACGACGGTCGTGGGCACCGGCAGTTCGAGCTCCGCCGACAGTGCACGGACAGGAACCGACAGGATGAAGAGCGCCGCCAGGGCCAGTGCCGCGGCGTAGAGGATGGCCGTGAACCGGCCGGGATCGCGCGTACCGCCGCCCATGATTCAGCGAATCCCCTTGGAGACGACGCTCGCCATCTCGTCGGCGGCGGAGATCACCTTGGAGTTCATCTCGTAAGCCCGTTGGGCGGAGATCAGCTCGGAAATTTCCTTCACCGGATCGACGTTGGAATCCTCCAGATAACCCTGGTGGATGGTGCCGTAGCCTTCGTCGCCCGGCACACCGGCAGCGGGCGCACCTGACGCCACGGTCTCGCGGAAGAGATTGCCGCCCTGCGCGGCCAGACCGGCATTGTTGGCGAAGGTGGCGATCGTCAGCTGACCGAGATCCTCCAGGTCAGCCGCCCCGGCGACGCGGGCGAAGACCTGGCCGCTCTCGTTGACGACGATCTCGCTGGTATTGTCCGGTACGTTGATCGCCGGATCGACCAGCAGGCCATCGAGGGTCACGAGTTGCCCGTCGCCATTGGTGTTGAAGGCACCGTCGCGGGTGTAGAGGATCTCGCCGCCCGGCCCCTGCACCTGGAACCAGCCTTCGCCGTTCAGGGCGAGATCGAGCTTGTTGCCGGTCTGGTTCAGCGTGCCCTGCATGTGCATGTTGCGGATGGCGGCGAGCCGCGTGCCGAGGCCTAGCTGGGCGCCTTCTGGGACCACGCCCTGGCCGCCGCGGGCGGCGACACCCTGGGCGCGCTCGACCTGATAGAGCAGATCGGTGAACTCGGCACGTGCCCGCTTGAAACCGGTCGTGTTGATGTTCGCGATGTTGTTGGCAATGACCTCGACGTTGGTCTGCTGCGCATTCATGCCGGTCGCGGCGATCGCAAGGGCTCGCATCGGATGGTTCCTTCAGGACAGTGTGCCGGTGCCCGTTCAGTACGGGGCGCCTCCAGGGAGTTTCAGATGACGGGGAACCGCCGGATCAGATCGCCATCCGCGACAGTTCCATGTAGGCGCTGACCGCCTTGTCGCGGATCGAGACCGCGGTCTGGAGCGTGCGTTCGGCTTCCATGACCGCCTCGACCACGGCCTGGGTCGTCGCCTGGCCGTTGATCCCCCTGATCGAGGTGGCCTCGGCGGACTGCACGGTGGTGACGGCGTCCTTGGCGATCTGCGACAGGACGGCGCTGAAATCGGCGCGGCCGACCGGGCCGGCAGACGCCGCGCTCGTGGTTGCCAGGCCGGCATCCACGCTGCCGGTCTGGAGACGGGGCAGGCTCGCTCCGATAGCAGGAATCATGGTCAGCTCCTCAGGAGATCGATGGTCATGTTGATGATTTCCCGCGCCTGCTTTACCACTTGGATGTTGGCTTCGTAGGAGCGGTTGGCTTCGCGCATGTCGGCCATTTCGACCAGCATGCGCACGTTCGGCATCTTGACGTAGCCGTCGGCATTGGCCGCCGGATTGCCGGGATCGCTTTCGATGATGAACGGCGAGTCGTCACGGTCGACCCTTTCGACCGAGACCATCTGCGCGCCCGACAACCGGTCGAGTTCGCTCTGGAAGCTGACCATCTTGCGCTGATACGGGTCGCTGCCGGGCGTCGTGCCGGTGGTCTGCGCATTGGCGATGTTTTCCGAAACGATGCGCATGCGCGTCGACTGGGCCTCGAGGCCGCTGGCGGCGATCTTCAGCGAGGAGAGCAACGGATCGGACATGAGATTATCCCTTCGCGGACATGATGAGCATGCGGTGGAACGACTTCACCACCGACGTGCCGAGCGCATATTCGCGCGACACTTCGCCGGCCTTCAGCATTTCCTGCGGCAGGCTGACCGAATTGCCGGAGTGCTTGACGTTCCAGGGAGTCTCGTCGATGACCTCGGAATTTCCGGCTGCACTGTCCAGCGCGGCCAGATGCGTCGCCTGCGACCGCGCCATCCGAAGGGACGTTGCGTCGAGCGCCTCTGTGAAGGAGGAGAGATCCTTGGAGGTGTAGCCGGGCGTGTCGACATTGGCGACGTTCTCGGCCACCAGCGTCTGGCGCTGGGCCAAATAGGAGGTGCGCTGTGAGGCGAGCCCGAAGATGTAGAGACTATCCATGACGATCCGCGCTAGAAACTTGCGACGGGTCCAGCCTTAGGACCGAGCGCTTGTCCGAAGCTTGATGAATTCACCAAAAGGACTTGGATCTGAGCGAAACGGGAAAAGTAGTTCAGCCGCGACGACGCACGTCTCCAGCCGCAGCGTCGCCCGCGGGGAAGAGCTGGTGCGGATCATGGTCAAGGGGATCGGAGCGGCCCCACGGGACCGCCCGGATCAGGAAGCGCTCGGCTTCAGATGCGCATCCTGGATGGCATGTTCCAGACGCTCGACGCCCTCGTCGGGACAAGCCGGACTGTCGAAGGAAATATAGGTGATGTCGACGGCGGCCGTGGCTGCGCCCAGCTCGAGCTGGAAATGCGCCGTCACGCCGTCATAGACGAATTCCAGCGCCAGGCAGACGATGGGTACGGTGCCCCAGGACAGCCGCACATGGCCGGAATTGGCGAAGCGCAACACCCCGGGCTTGAGGAACAGCTCGGCCGACGACGTCACGATGTCGGACAGATTGCCGTACCGCTCCAGTCGGAGGAAGGCGACATAGTCGACCACCTCGACCAGACGGAGCTCGGCGGCGACTTCCTTGATGCCTTCGGCGAGCGCCCGCTCCCGCGACAAGGTCCTGTGTTTCCGGATATCCAACATGGCTACGCTGTAGCAACTCCTACCTTCGATCCCGTACGGGAGTGGAGGAAATAGATGATCTCAGCGATCGCCTTGAAGAACTGGGGCGGAATCATCTGATCGATCTCGACATGATCGTACATCGACCTTGCCAAGAGCTTGTCTTCGATCACCGGCACGTCATTCGCCTCGGCAATCTCGCGGATCTTGAGGGCGACTAGGTCTGCACCCTTGGCGACGACCACAGGGGCGCCGCCCTCCTCGCGAACATAGCGCAGCGCGATTGCGTAATGAGTCGGGTTGGCGATCACCAGGGTCGCCAACGGCACGTCGGCCATCATCCGGCGCCGCACCCTGTCGCGGCCGATCTGCCGCTGGCGCGCCTTGATCGCGGGATCGCCTTCAGCCTGCTTGTTCTCGTCCTTGATCTCCTGCTTCGACATCATCAGGTCGCGCCGCCAGTGGAACCGGGTCATGGCAAGGTCGGCGGCGACGAGGACGATGGTGGCGATCGAGATGCCCGAAAGGAGCTTCATCGCCATCTCCAGGATCAGCTCCGGAATCAGGACCGGATCTGCGAACATGGCCTTCATCATCGTCGGGAAACTCGAGACGAGCAGCATGCTGACGACGACGCCGATGGTGATGAATTTGAACACCGCCTTGCCGAACTCCGTCAGCCCGCGCAGGCCGAAAATGCGCGTGAAGCCGGACGCCGGCGACACGTTCGACCATTTCGGCCTGATGCGCTCGATATTGATCTGGGGCGGGTTCTGCAGGACGGAAGCGATGACGCCGCCGGCAATGAGCAATCCGGCCGCCGGCAGGATGAACCAGACGGCTTCGCGGGCCAGCATGTGGAGTACGTGGAGGGCATCGGCACTCGTATCCAAATCCCACTGAAGCGGATTCTCGAACGTGGTCTGCAGCGACAGGAGAAGGCGCTCGGCCCCGTCGCGGGCCTGCAGCGCGATGAACGCCATGATGGCCAGAAGCGAGGCCAGGATCGGCGCTTCCCGCGAGACCGGCAGATTGCCCTTCTCGACAGCGTCGCTGATCTTCTTCTCGGTCGGGAACTCCGTTTTTGAGGATTTGTCCTCGCTATCCGACACTGGCGATTAAGCTCCGCAGGTGTTGACGTTCGGTGAAGAGGACCGCTTCCCCGTCTTGCGACGGGAAAGCCGTGGAGGACAAGCGGCGCAAGGGTGCCGCTATCCTTCGGATTCGCCGTGCAGATCGAGCCGGCCCTGGCTCCACAGCTCGAGCGCCGTGCTGGCCACCTGGCGGCGGGCGCGATCGATGTCGGCAGCGGGCTTTTCGTCGCCGCGCTTGAACTCCGCCTCGACCATACGCCGCGAACGCGCACTGAGCGAAGACAACGCCGCTTCCTTGAGCTCGTCGCTCGCATTGCTGAAGGCCGCGATGATCACCTCCGTGTCGATCGCATCGAACAGCACCATGCGGGCACGCTTGGCCAGCGCCACGATGTCGTCGAAGGCGAACAGCAGGTTGCGCAGCTTCTCGGCATCCTTCGGCGATGTCTGGTCGAGCATCACGATCAGGTCGTCGGCATGGCTCTTCGACATGCGGTTGACGATGTCGGCGAGGACCGTGTGGCTGCTCTGCTGTTCGCCCCTCTCCGGCGAGGCAAGATACGCCTGACGCAGATGGATTTCGAGCAGACGCTGGACAGGTCGCGTCAGGGATTTCAACGTGAGCACCCGGCGCATGACGTCGTGGCGGAAGGCCGGCTCGAACTCTCGGGCGACCGTGGCCGCAGTATCGGGCCGGATCTTCGACAGAAGCACGGCCACCACATGGGGGTGCTCGCGCGACAGACGCGGCGCAAGGATCTCGCCCTGCAGTTCGGCAACCGAGTCCCAGACGTTGCGGGAATCGCGCTCGGCGGCCTTGGTCCCATCGTCGGTCTCACCCGGCGAGACCGAGAAGATCGTCTCGAATTCTTCTTCCGAGAGGGCGTCCTTCAACAGATTCGTCATCTGCTGCGAAGGTGCGTCCAGTCCCGGTGCCTTCTTGAAGGCTTCCTGGAACTCGTCGACCAGTTCGGCGATCTGCTCGGGCGTGACGGATTTCAGTCCCGCCGCGCTTTCCTTTAGAACCTTGATCTCGTTGGCCGAGAAATGCTTGAGGACCCGGGACGTGCCCGGCGTCCCCAGGGTGAGGAGGAGAACCGCCACGCGGGCCTTGCCGCTTGCCGGCAGTTCCGGAAGGTCATCCTGAAAAGCGGCGATCATCGACATGACGATCAGGCTGCCCGCTGGTTCTTGGCGGAAATCCGCGCGCCCGGCTTGGCGACTTCCGTCAGCGTGACGCCGAAGCGCTGCTCTTCGTTGTCGAGGACGACGATCTCGCCGCGCGCGATGACCCGGCCATTGATGATGACGTCGACCGGGTCGCCGACCTTGCTCTCCAGCTTGACCACCGCACCACGGCCCAGGTCGAGCACCTCGGCGACGGTCATGCTAGTCGAACCGAGCACGATGTGCATCGTGACCTGCAGATCCTTCACCAGGTCCAGGTCCATACGGCCGGAGCCCACGTCGGCGCCGGCGGTGGCGAAGTTCTCGTCGGTCATGTTCGTCCTCGGTCTTCTGCCGGCCGCATCATGCGGGGCGTGTCACACAGTAGTGATCATTCGGATCTAGCGGGCCAGACTGGCGTGAAGCCTGCGATCGGACCATTCCCCTGCGGGCTGCAGGACATGATGGATGCGCGCCGTGTCTGCACGCAGTGGCTGGGGGTCCGCTTTGGCGATCAGGTTCTCCAGCCGCGCATGGGCGTCGTTGGCCTCCGCGACCCGTGCCTCCAGGCGGCGTAGAGTCACGATGCCATCATGCTTGAGCCCGACGACGGCGTCGGCCGCGCGCGTGATTGCAGCATCGGCCCGCGAAAGCGCCTCCGACAGGCTGCTTTCGGAAGAGCGCAGGATCCGCAGTTCCCGCTGCATGCGCGAGCAACGGAACGCCGTGACGACCAGCGCCGCGACGAGAGCGAAATCAGTCAGATAGGATATCATCAATGAACTCCTCGGCGGGATCGATGCGTTCCTCGATGCGGACCACGTAGGAATCGCGCGACCGGCCCATATGGGCGCGGAACAGCGGCTGGTCTTCGCACTCGATCGCGATCAGGCTGTTGGCGCTGACGTCCAGCGCGATGGTGTCACCGACGCTGAAGCTGGCGATCGTCCCGAGATCGACCTTCTTCTTCGTGACGATGGCCTTGAGGCGCAGATCGCTCTTGGCAAAGCTCTCCTTGATGGCGTTCGACCAGCTTTCCTCGCGGTCGGGTGGCGGCATCTTCGGCGGCTCGCGCAGGAACCGCAGATGCGGCGCGAACAACGCGCCCGGCAGGGCAAAAGTGATCGTTGTGGAGAGCGACGCGACCGTGAGGTCGAAGCGGAACAGGATGAACCTATCGGTCTCCCCGCCGAGATGCTCGCCCAGTTCGGCCGCGGTGACGATGCTGCCCACCGACAGGCGCAACTCGCCGATCATGTCGAACACCGACAGTGCCGCGTCGGCCATCGTTGCCAGTCCCAGCTTGACGATGCTGCGGTCGAGATCGGTCGGCGGCCGCGGCGGCGTGCCCGAGGGCGACGGCTCGGCGGCGAAGAGCGCGGAGATCAGTGCCTCGAGCGCCTCGTGGTCGAGCATCGCATAGCCTGGGCTGCGAAAGCGCGGCGAGGACAGCAGCGCGTACATGCCGCTGGCAGTATCCTCGTCGTCGAGATCCGGTGCGAAGTCGGATTCCACTTCGCGCAGGGTCAGGTCGATGCTCGCGCCGGCGATCGCTTCGATCCTGGTCGCCGAATTGGCAGCCCAGGTCTCGGCCATGTGCTTCAGGCGCGGCAGGCGCCGTGGTTCGAATTCGGCGGCATTGCGCAGGCGTTCGCCGACATCCGCACCGCTGATCTGTTCGGTCTGGCTCATCGGATCAGGCTCCTGCACCGGCGCCGATTGTCTCGGTCTCGACCTGGTCGATGGACGGACGGTCGTAGGCGGAGATGGTCTTGCGGCCGTATTCGAGAGCGACCTGCGGGATGGCGCCGTTCATGTAGGCGATCAGGGTGGAGCGCACGATGACGAAGACCCGGATGTTCCGCTCGCGCACCGACTTCACCTTTGTCGCGATCGGGCCGACGACGCCGTAGGAGAAGAAGATGCCGGCGAAGGTGCCGACAAGTGCGGCGCCGATGAGGTGGCCGAGTACTTCCGGCGACTGGTCGAGGGCGCCCATGGCCTTGATGACGCCGAGAACGGCGGCGACGATGCCGAGCGCGGGCAGGCCGTCGGCCATGTCCTGGAGGGCGTTCTTGGGCTTGAGCCGGTCCGAGGAGATCGTCTGGATCTCCTCTTCCATCAGCGACTCGATCTCGTGGGGCCGGGCATTGCCGATGATGATGAGGCGGCAATAGTCGCAGATGAAGTGAACGAGGGCCTCGTCCTTCATCAGCTCGGGATAGGCCTGGAAGATCGGCGATTCCTTCGGCTCGTCGATATGCGCCTCGACCTCGCCGCGCGACTTCGACCGCATCTCGCGCATCAGCTGATGCAGGAGCGCCAGGACCTTCAGATAGTCGTTCTGGGTGGGGACCTTGTTCTTGAAGGCCTCCATCACGGCCTTGCCCGTGTCCTTGACCACCTTGGTGGGGTTTGCGACCAGGAAGGTTCCGATCGAGGACCCCAGGATGATGACGTACTCGAACGGCTGCACGAGAACGGCGAGATGGCCACCCATGGCGACAAAGCCGCCGAGAAGGCAGCTCAAGGTGACGATCAGTCCGACTAGAATGCCCATGCGGCCCCCGAATGCGAATGTTGCTGACCACCGGTAGGAAGTACCGCTTGTGCGAGGCTTGCTGTCCGGCGCATCCACCGCTCCATTCGTGCGGAACGGACGGACGGTGCCCGGCGACAGGCTGGCGCAAGGGTCAGCCCGGATTTTCCCGGCATACGCACTTCTACCGGAGGCCCGCATGCCGGCCGCAACCACCCGTTCGACATTCCTCTATCGCGACATGCCCGGCGCCGTGACCCGTTCGGCCGGACGGGCGCGCATCGAACGCGTTCTCGACCGTCCTGCGGGCTGGTCGTCCGGATCGGCTGCCGCCGCGAGCCGTCTCGAAGACAGTCGGGGTATCTGACGATGGAAACTGCACTTCCGGTCGCGCTCTCGGCGCAGCTCGCCATGTCGAAGCGGCTCGACACTATCGCCCACAACGTCGCGAATTCGCGGACCACAGGCTTTCGTGCCGAAGAGATCAAGTTCGAGGAACTGATCTCGATGAGCGCGCCCGAGCCGGTCTCCTTCGCATCCGAGGGCACCACCTATTTCTCGACCCGCTCCGGCGAGATGACCCAGACGGGCAATCCGCTGGACATCGCCGTCGACGGCGACGGCTTCCTCGCCTTCCAGGGTCCCAACGGCCCGGTCTATACCCGCGACGGACGCATGCGGATCACCGCCGAAGGCATGGTGGAAACCCTCAACGGGTACCCGCTCGTCGATGTCGGCGGCGCACCGCTGCAGGTCGACCCGAATGCCGGTCCGATCACCGTCACCCGCGACGGCATGATCAGCCAGAACGGCGCGCAGGTCGGCGCCGTCGGTCTGTTCCAGCTGCCGGCCGGCGCAAAACTGACGCGCTTCGAGAATTCCGGCCTGATCCCGGATCAGGCCGCGATCCCGGTTCTGGAATTTGCCGATCACGGCGTGATCCAGGGGTTCCAGGAGGGCTCGAACGTCAATCCCATACTCGAGATCAGCCGGCTGATCGCGTTGCAGCGCGCCTTCGAGAACGCCTCGAACCTCGTGCAGAGCTCCGAGCGCACGCTGGATAGCGCGATCAAGACCCTCGGGACCAACTCGTGACGGCGGCATCGGGGCATGATGCGAGCCCGCCGCGGCTCGACGATCACTGCCTTTCGATCACGGGACACATCATCGACGTCTCGCCCCAGGCCTTCCGCGTGGCGGGTCTGTCGCCCTTCGTGCGGCTCGGAGACCGCATCGCCTGTCCGGGCGATGACGGCGACGCGATCGGCGAGGTCGTGCGCATCGAGCAGGGCAGCCTGACCGTCAAGCCCTTCGCCAACCGCTTCGTGCGCGGCGTCAAGGCACCGGCCCGCCAGATCGGCCCCTTCATGGTCTCGCCGGCCCGCAGCTGGAAGGGCCGCGTGCTCGACGCCTTCGGCCGGCCGACCGACGGCAAGGGCCCGGTCACCGAGGGCGACGATCCCCGCCGCGCCGACGCACCGCCCCTGCCGGCCATGCAACGGGGCCGCACCGGCAAGCCCGTCGCCACGGGCGTGCGCGCCCTCGACATCTTCACACCGCTGGTGCGCGGCCAGCGCATCGGCATCTTCGCCGGTTCCGGCGTCGGCAAGTCGACGCTGATGAGCATGCTGGCCCGCGCCAAGGGCTTCGATACGGTCGTCGTCGCCCTCGTCGGCGAGCGCGGCCGCGAGGTGCGCGAATTTCTCGAAGAGACGATGGCGGGCAACCTGTCCAAGGTCGTCACCATCGTCGCCACCGGCGACGAGAGCCCGATGATGCGCCGTCTGGCCCCGCGCACGGCGACCAGCGTCGCCGAATATTTCCGCGACCGCGGCGACAGCGTCCTTCTGATCGTCGACAGCGTCACCCGCCTCGCCCATGCGGCCCGCGACGTGGCGCTGGCCGCCGGCGAGCCGCCGGTGGCACGCGGTTATCCGCCCAGCGTCTTTTCGGAACTGCCCCAGCTTCTGGAGCGTGCCGGACCAGGCCTCGAAGGGTCGGGTTCGATCACCGGCATCTTCTCGGTGCTGGTCGATGGCGACGACCACAACGACCCCATCGCCGACGCCATCCGCGGCACGCTGGACGGCCATATCGTGCTCGACCGCGCCATCGCCGAACAGGGCCGCTTCCCGGCGGTCGACGTCCTGAAGTCGATCTCGCGCCTGGCCGACCGTGCCTGGAACCCCCAGGAACGCGAGCTGGTTAGCCGCCTGCGCAGCATGATCTCGCGCTACGAGGACACGCGAGACCTGCGCCTTCTGGGCGGCTACCAGCGCGGCAGCGACCAGACGCTCGACCAGGCGGTCGATCTGGTACCGCATGTCTACGACCATCTCGTGCAGCATCCCGAGGAGGGGCCCTGCAAGCAACCCTTCGAGGATCTGAGCGCGCGGCTGAAAAAGAGCTTCCAGCCGCCGGTTCCGGCCACGGCCGCAGCTCCGGTTCCTGCGAAGTCCGCAGCGGGGTAGACTGTGCCATCGGCGGCATTCAGCGGGCCGCTGACCGATTTGCGGCCGTTCAGTCTTGATTGAACGATGCGACCCGCTTAACTGCGCCGCATGAACATCGCACTCGATACGCAAGCCGTCTCCGGCCACGACAGCGGCGTCATCCGCGCAAGCTTCGTCGACCGGATGGGCAACCACATGGAAGCCGAAGGCCTGCCGCGGATCGCCGGCCGGCTGTTCGGCCTCCTGATCCTCACGCCCGAACCGGTAAGCTTCGGCGCACTTGCCGAGACCCTGCAGGTCAGTCGCGGCTCGATCTCGACCAATGCGCGGCTTCTGGAAGGGAAGGGCCTGATCGAACGCGTCGCGATGCCCGGCGATCGCCAGGATTTCTTCCGTCTCGCCGAACGCCCCTATGCGAACATGATGTTCGGGATCATCGCGCGGATGCGCGAGACGTTGACGACCATTGCCCAGACTGCCGACGCCCTGCCCGACGGCAATGATGTCGCACGAGCCCGCCTTGACGAAGCGCGTCTGTTCTTCGAAACGGCCGTCGCCGGCTTTGCAGAGATCGCCGCGCGCCTGGCGGGCTCCGCCGCACGCGCGCAAACCCCGGACGGACAATGACCAGCAGCGACGACAACCGGACACAGACACCGGCCGCCGACACCGTGCCTGCGGGCAGGGAACCGAGATCCTATGCCGGCTGGCTTGCGGCGCTGTTCGTGCTCGCCCTCGTGGCGTGGATGGGCTCGGGCTATCTCTACCCTGCCGAAGAGGTCGCCGAGGCGCCGCAAGCGCGCCAGCAGCAGCCCTTCACCGTCGAGGCCTTCCGCTCGACCGCCGAGGCCGTGACCCAGTTCGTTGCCGCCGAGGGCCAGGTCTCGCCTGACCGGATCACGCCCGTGCGGGCCAAGGTCGGCGGCACGGTCGAGGAAATCCTCGTCGCCAAGGGCGACTTCCTTGACGAAGGCACCCTGATCGCGCGCATCGCTCTCGACGATCGCGGCGCACAGGTCGCTCAGGCCGAAGCCGAGCTGTCGCGCCGGCAGGGCGAGTACGATCGCGTGTCGGGGCTGGCCAATCGCGGCTATTCGACCGCCGCCGAGGTCGAGGCCGCGCAGGCGGAACTGGCGAGCGCCCGGGCCGCGCTGGCGGCAATCCGGCAGACCACCGGCGATACCGAGATCCGCGCGCCGATCACCGGGGTCCTCGACGATTTCGACCTCGATCTCGGCGAATTCGTTGCCGCGAGTGCCGAAGTCGGCACGCAGATCGACATCGATCCGCTGACCGTCGACGTCCAGATCGCTCAGCAGAATGTCGGCAAGGTCCGGGTCGGACAGCCCGCCGCGGTCACCTTCATCACCGGCGAGGCGCGCGAGGGCACGGTGCGCTACATCGCGGCGAATGCCGACGCGGCGACACGTACCTTCCCGGTCGAGGTCGTCGTGGCCAATCCCGATCGCGACATCCCTGCCGGCATCTCGGCGCAGGTGCGCATCCCGACGGGCGAAACGCCGGCGCACTTCATCTCCGCGGCACTGCTCGCGCTCGGCCCGGACGGCACACTCGGCGTCAAGGCTGTGGACGAGGACGAGACGGTCAGCTTCCATCCGATCGAACTCGTGCGCGCCGAGACCGACGGCATCTGGGCGGCGGGACTGCCGGAAGAATTGCGCATCATCTCCGTTGGCCAGGGCTTCGTGGCGGCCGGGGAGACCGTGCGGGTCGTTGCGCCCGAGCCCGGGGAGCCGGAGGCAGCGCCCGATGCGCAGATGTCCCTGCCCGAACCCGCGCCGGACATTGTCGGCGAAACCGCCGGCGCGGCGGGCGTCGAGGGGATCGTCGCACAGGGTGACGCCGACGCGGACGCACCGGAAGACGCCGAAGCAACTCCTTCCGCGCCTGAGAACGCCAACGCCCAGGCGGAGGCCGGCCTGGAAACCGCCTCCCTCGACGGCGAGCCGGCATCCCGCGCCGAAGTGTCGCTGGATGACCTGCCGGTGCGAGTGCTGCAGCAACGGCTGGCGACACTCGGCTATTCGCCCGGTGTGGTCGATGGCGTCCTGGGGGCCTCGACCCGCTCGGCGATCCGCGACTATCAGCGCGACAACGGCATGGAAGTCACCGGGGAGGTCACGCCTGCCCTTGCCGGCGCCCTGCTTGTCGGCGGTGCCCCGGAGACCGGCCAGTGAGAACGCTCATCGACGCCGCCTTCGATCGCTCACGCACGGTCCTTCTGTTCCTCATCCTGGTGCTGATCGCCGGGATCGTGGGCTATCAGGCGATCCCGAAGGAATCCTCGCCCGACATCCCGATTCCGGTGATGTATGTCAGCGCCGTGCTTGAGGGGATCTCGCCGGAGGACAGCGAGCGCCTGCTGGTTCGGCCGCTAGAGACCGAGCTGTCGTCACTCACCGGTCTCGACGAGATGGAGGCGCATGCCTCGGAGGGCTTCGCCTCGGTGCAGCTGAGTTTCGAGGCGGGCTTCGACGCCGACGAGGCGCTGACCGACGTCAAGGACGCGGTCGATCGCGCCAAGCCCAACATGCCGGCCGAGGTCGACGAACCGGTGGTCACCGAGGTGAACACCTCGCTGTTCCCGATCCTGACGGTCGTCTTGTCCGGCCCGATCCCCGAGCGCTCGCTGGTCAATATCGCCAGCGACCTGCAGGACGATCTGGAGGCCCTGTCGGGCGTTCTGGAAATCGACATCGGCGGCGAACGCGAAGAGCTGATGGAGGTCCTGATCGACCCCACGGTGTTCGAGACCTACAATCTGTCCTTCGACGAACTCGTCAGCCAGATCAGCCGCAACAACAGGCTGATCGCCGCCGGCGCCCTCGACACCGGGGCTGGCCGCATCGTGTTGAAGGTGCCCGGCCTGATCGAGGACGCGCAGGACGTCCTCGACCTGCCGATCAAGGTCGACGGGTCGACGGTGCTGACCTTCAAGGACGTGGCGATCGCCCGGCGCACCTTCGAGGACCCGCAGGGATTTGCCCGCATCGACGGCGAGCCGTCGCTAGCGCTGGAAGTGAAGAAGCGGTCCGGCGCCAACATCATCGAGACCGTGGCGGCCGTGCGCGAGGTGGTGGCGCGCCACCAGGAAGCCTGGCCGGAGACGGTGGGCGTGCGCTACCTGCAGGACGAGTCCGAGCAGGTGCAGACAATGCTCGGCGACCTGGAGAACAACGTCATCTCGGCCATCGTGCTGGTGATGATCGTCATCGTCGCGGCACTCGGCTTCCGCACCTCGGTGCTGGTCGGGCTGTCGATCCCCGGCTCCTTCCTCGCCGGCATCGCGATCCTCTGGCTCGCCGGCTACACGATGAACATCATCGTCCTGTTCTCGCTGATCCTCGTCGTCGGCATGCTGGTCGACGGCGCGATCGTGACGACCGAGCTGGCCGACCGGCGGCTGCTGGAAGGCGCCTCGCCGCGCGAGGCCTACCGGCAGGCGGCGCGGCGCATGGCATGGCCGATCATCGCCTCGACCGTGACGACGCTGGCGGTGTTCCTGCCGCTGCTGTTCTGGAGCGGGATCGTCGGCGAGTTCATGAAGTTCCTGCCGATCACGGTGATGATCACCCTGACGGCCTCACTGTTCATGGCGCTGGTGTTCATCCCGGTCCTGGGCGGCATGATCGGCAAGGCGCAGCCGATGCCGGCACGCCAGCGCGCCGCACTCGAAGCGGCCGAGACCGGCGACATGTCGCAGATCGGCGGCTGGACCGGCACCTATCTGCGGGTCCTGCGCGGTGCCGTGAAGGCCCCCTTCGCGACCCTGGTCATTGCGATCGTCCTGCTCGTCGGTGCGTTCTTCGGCTATGCGCAATACGGCAAGGGCGTCGAGTTCTTTCCGTCGATCGAGCCGGAGTTCGCCCAGGTGCAGATCCGCGCCCGCGACAATTTCTCGATCTTCGAGCGCGACGCCCTGGTGCGCCGGGTCGAGAACCGCCTGCTCGGCATGGAGGAGGTGCAGACCGTCTATGCCCGCACGCTGAGCGAAGGCGGGGCGCGGCAGGTCGGCGCCGACGTCATCGGCACCATCCAGCTCGAACTCGACGAATGGGACAAGCGGCGCCAGGCGACCGCGATCTTCGACGACATCCGGGCCCGCGTCGCCGACATTCCCGGCATCACCATCCAGGTCCAGCAGGAGCAGAACGGCCCGGCCAGCGGCAAGCCCGTCAACGTCAAGCTGCTCGGCCCCTCGCTGGATACGCTGGCCGAAGGCATCGCCACGACCCGCGCGCTGATGGAGGAGATCGGCGGCTTCACCGACGTCACCGACACAAGGCCCCTGCCCGGTGTCGAATGGCAGCTGCAGGTGAACCGCGAGGAGGCGGCGCGCTACGGCGCGGACGTCTCGTTGCTGGGGCAGGCGGTCCGGCTGCTGACCGCCGGAATCGAGGTCTCGAACTACCGGCCGGAAGATGCCGGCGGTGACGGCGAGGTGCCGATCCGCGTGCGCTTCCCGGCCGGCGACCGGACGCTGGAGCGGCTGCAGGACCTGAGGATTCCAACCTCCCAGGGGCTCGTGCCGATCCGCAACTTCGTCTCCTTCGAGCCGGCGCCCAGGGTCGGCACGATCATCCGCATCGACCAGCGCCGGGTCATGGCGGTGGAAGCCGACGTCGTCGAGGGGCTTCTGGTCAACAACCAGATCGTCAGCCTTCGGCAGGCGCTGGAACAGGCCAACCTGCCCGCCGGCGTCGATTTCCGCTTCGGGGGCGAGGCGGAGGACCAGGCCGAGGCGATGAGCTTCCTCGGCGGCGCCTTCGGCGCGGCGATCTTCCTGATGTTCCTGGTGCTGGTGACCCAATTCAACTCGATCTACCAGGCCATCCTGGTGATGAGCGCGATCGTGTTCTCGACCGCCGGCGTCTTCTACGGCCTCCTGCTCACAGGCCGGCCGTTCGGCGTGGTGATGGGCGGCATCGGCGTGATCGCGCTCGCCGGCATCGTGGTGAACAACAACATCGTCCTGATCGACACCTACAACGACCTGCGCCGCTCGGGCCAGCCGCCGCTGGAGGCGCTGCTGCGTACCGGCGCCCAGCGCCTGCGGCCGGTGTTCCTCACCTCGATCACCACCGTCCTCGGCCTGATGCCCATGGTGATCGGGGTCAATATCGACTTCATCAACCGCACCATGGCGTTCGGCGCGCCCTCGACCCAGTGGTGGACGGAACTGTCGAGCGCGATCGCCGGCGGCCTGACCTTCGCCACGGTGCTGACCTTGGTGCTGACGCCGGCTCTGCTGATGCTGGGCGAGTGCCTGGTCGCGTGGTTCCGGCGGCGGCGCGGCGAGGATGTGCCGAGCCCGCTTCTCGGTGATCCGCTGGCCAAGGGCGCCAGAGTGCATGGAAGCGGCGCCCCGGCTACCGCCTGACTGACGGAAAGAGCGCGGCCGATCGCCCGTCCGGATCGGCCGCGCCCTTTACAAGCCGGCCGATCCGCTCACATGGCCCCGGTATCAGCACGGTGTTCGCCCTGCCCTCTCCCATGACAGACGAGCCGGATAACCCCATGAAACCTCCCTTCAAGGCCGACCATGTCGGCAGCTTCCTGCGGCCCGAACGCCTGGCTGCGGCTCGCGCCCGGTTCCAGGACGGCAAGATCGCCAGGGAGGAACTGCGCGACATCGAGGATTCCTGCATCGCCGACCTGGTGCGCCGGCAGGAGGATGTCGGCCTGCGCGGCATCACCGACGGCGAGTTCCGCCGCACCTATTTCCATGTCGACTTCCTCGAACAGCTCGACGGCGTCGACGTCACCTATGGCGAGTTCAAGAACGCGTTTCGCAAGGATGACGGCACGGCGGTCGGCTTCGCCCCGCCGACGATGCACATCAGCGAACCCGTCCGCCATGCCGGTCCCATCCAGGGCGCCGACTTCGAATACCTGAAGACCCAGACGCGCCAGACCCCGAAGGTCACGATCCCGGCGCCGTCCATGCTGCATTTCCGCGGCGGCCGCGACGCGATCTCCCGGGACGTCTATCCCGACCTCGACCAGTTCTACGACGATCTGAGCGCCGCCTACCGCGCAGAGATAAGGGACCTGGCCGATCGCGGCTGCCGCTATCTGCAGATGGACGACACCAACCTCGCCTATCTCTGCGATCCCGCAATCCGCGCCAGCACGGCCAGGCGCGGCGACGACCCGGACGCGCTGACGCGCCTCTATTGCCGCCTCGTCAACGACGCCATTGCGCAAAGGCCCGACGACATGGTCGTCGCGGTGCATCTGTGCCGCGGCAACTTCAAGAGCGCCTGGGTCGCCGAAGGCGGCTACGAGCCGGTGGCCGAGATCCTGTTCAACGAGATGGCGGTCGACGGCTTCTTCCTGGAATATGACGACGAGCGCTCCGGCGACTTCGCGCCGCTGCGCCACATCCCGTCCGGAAAGACGGTGGTGCTTGGCCTGATGTCCTCGAAATCCGGGACCGTGGAGCCGGCCGATCTCGTCAAGCGGCGCATCGACGAGGCGGCGCAATTCGTCGACCTCGACCAGTGCGCACTCTCCCATCAGTGCGGCTTCTCCTCGACCGCCCATGGCAACGACCTGTCCGACGAGGACCAGTGGCGCAAGCTCGACCGCTGCGTCGCCATCGCCCGCGACGTGTGGGGCGACTGACCGGCCCCACCACGCAAAAGGCCGGGGACACGCCCCGGCCTTTCTCGACTGGTTGGGTTTGACCGCCTTGCGGTCATTCCATCTCGGCGGCCTTGTCGGTGACGACGCTCGTCCAGGCGCCTTCCGGCGCCTTGGTGATCACCGGGTCAGAGCCGCCCGACATCAGGACGCCGACGGTGTTGTCGGCCGCCGCCGTGTCCAGCACCCCGTCATCGCCGAGAAGCTTCGCGATCTCGCCCATCATGAAGGTCTGGTGCTCGATGGTCTGGGCGCCCGTCATGTCGTTGTCGAGCACGATCCCGGCGGCCTCTTCGGGATTCTCGGCGGCGTAGGCCCAGCCTTTCATGGATGCCTTCACGAAGCGGGCATAGGCGTCGACCATCTCGGGCTTCTGCAGATCCTCTTCCAGCACGTAGAGCCCGTCTTCCAGGGTCGCGACGCCCTGGTCGGTGTAGTTGAACACCACCAGTTCCTCGGCCGGGATGCCGGCATCGAGAACCTGGCCGTATTCGTTGTAGGTCATGGTGGAGATGCAGTCGGCCTGCTTCTGGATCAGCGGGTCGACGTTGAAGCCCTGCTTGATCACCGTGACGCCGTCTGCGCCGCCCTGCGTCGAGAGGCCGAGCTGCGACATCCAGGACAGGAACGGATATTCGTTGCCGGAGAACCAGACGCCGAGGGTCTTGCCCTTGAAGTCCTCGGGATCCTCGATCCCGGTCTCCTTGCGGCAGGTCAGCATCATGCCGGAGCGCTCGAAGGGCTGTGCGATATTGACCAG
The DNA here is from genome assembly GCF_036549475.1 of Aurantimonas sp. A2-1-M11. Classification (NCBI taxonomy): domain Bacteria; kingdom Pseudomonadati; phylum Pseudomonadota; class Alphaproteobacteria; order Hyphomicrobiales; family Aurantimonadaceae; genus Aurantimonas; species Aurantimonas sp. A2-1-M11. The sequence goes on from NZ_JAZHLI010000008.1 coordinate 103,219, forward strand.
CGGAACGCCCTTTTCACGGGCGGCGAGCGCCGATGGCATCCAGTCGACGACGATGTCGGCGCCGCCGCCGGCCAGCACCTGGACCGGGGCAATGTCGGGCCCGCCCGGCTTGATGGTGACGTCGAGATCGGCCTCTTCGTAGAAGCCCTTCTCCTGGGCGACGTAGAAGCCCGCGAACTGCGCCTGCGTGACCCATTTGAGTTGCAGGGTCAGGGCATCCTGCGCCATTGCCGGCATCGCCAGGCCGAGACCTGCCAACGCCATCGTGGCACCTGCCAGTAGCTTTCTCATGCACATTCTCCTTTGCTGCTGCGTTGCGTCACCGCCTAGCCCTTGCGGTAGGACGGATGCCAGAATGTCACGATCCGCTCGATGACGGACAGGATGCCATAGGTCAGCGAGCCGGCCAGCGCCGCCACCGCGATCTCGGCCCAGACCATGTCGGTGTTCATGCGGCCGATCTCGGCCGAGATGCGAAAGCCCATGCCGACGATCGGCGTGCCGAAGAACTCGGCCACGATTGCACCGATCAGGGCGAGGGTCGAGTTGATCTTCAGCGCGTTGAAGATGAAGGGCATCGCCGCCGGCAGCCGCAGCTTGAGGAGGCTCTGCCAGGGTCCTGCGCCATAGGTGCGCATCAGGTCGCGCTCCATGGCGCCGGCGGCCGAGAGCCCGGCGACGGTGTTCACCAGCATGGGGAAGAAGGTCATCACAACGACCACGGCGGCCTTGGACGGCCAGTCGAAGCCGAACCACATCACCATGATGGGGGCGACGCCGACGATGGGCAGCGCGGAGACGAGGTTGCCGACGGGCAGCAAGCCGCGCTTGAGGAAGGAGGAGCGATCGACCAGCACGGCGACCGCGAAGCCGCTGGCGCAGCCGAGGCCGTAGCCCACGACCACCGCCTTCAGGAAGGTCTGGACAAAGTCCGCCCACAGGATCGGCAGCGAGTTCGCGATCCGTACGCCGATGGCGGACGGGGCCGGCAGCAGCACGATCGGCACCTGCATCGCCCGCACCAAGAACTCCCAGAGGAACAGCAGCGAGACGCCGAAGACGAGCGGAATGACGACCTGCAGCGCGGTGCGGGCCATCCGGCCTTGCGGCTCGATGGCCGCGAGATTGACGGTCAGCCGCCAGGAGGCGAACCAGAAGGCCAGGATGGCGAGGACCAGCAGCGGGCCGCGCTGGTCCACCCCGAGCAGTGCCAGGGCGGCGATCGCGGCCATGGCGGACAGGCCGCCGGTCAGGGCGATCGCGCCCGGGCCCTGGCCGACGAGGTTCCGGGCGCTCATGGTCGGGCTCCCATGCGCTTCAGCGAGGCCTTCTCGCCGAGCCCGATCAGCCAGACGAGGATGCCGGCCATGATCGCGGCGGCGGCGAGCGCCGACCAGATCTGGATCGTCTGGCCGTAATAGGAGCCGGCGAGCAGGCGCGCGCCGAGGCCGGACACGGCGCCGGTGGGCAATTCGCCGACGATGGCGCCGACAAGGGCGGCCGCCACCGCCACCTTCATGGAGGTGAACAGGAACGGCATCGACGCCGGCCAGCGCAGCTTGACCAGCGTCTGGCTGCGCGTGGCCGAATAGGTGTGCATCAGGTCGATCAGCATGGCGTCGGGCGAACGCAGGCCCTTCACCATGCCCACGGCCACGGGAAAGAAGGACAGATAGGTGGAGATGATCGCCTTGGGCAGCAGGCCGGTCACGCCGACGGAATTGAGGACGACGATCACCATCGGTGCGATGGCCAGGATCGGGATGGTCTGCGACGCGATGATCCAAGGCATCAGGCTCTTGTCGAGCGTGCGTGAATGCAGGATGCCGACCGCCAGGAGCACGCCCAGCGCGGTACCGATCACGAAGCCGAGCAGCGTGGACGAGAGCGTCACCCAGGCGTGATAGAGCAGCGAACGCGGCGAGGACGGCTTGACGCCGACGGTGGTCTTCCAGATCTCGACCACGATCTGGTGCGGCGCCGGCAGCACAGGACGCTCCGCCGACCACGTGGCCGCGATCGTGTCGCCGACACCATAGGGCGCGCCGGCGCGCTCGAGCTTCACCGTCTCGGTCGCCCAGTTCATGCCGATGGCAGCGAGATACCAGATGGCGAGGATCGCCAGGACGACCGTGAGCACCGGCACGGTCCGCCCGTCGCGCATGCGCCGCCCCAGCCGCCGCAAGGGGCCGGCATAGCCAATCGCCGCACCCGGCTCGGCAATGCGGGTGGCGGGCGACGTCATGGCCCACCCCGGATCGATTGCGGGCCTGCGAAACTCCGGTCAGTCATAGCCGTGCCCTGCCCGCAGTCCCTCGCGCACCCTGTGGGCAATGGCGAGGAATTCCGGCGTGTCGCGGATGTCTAGCGGGCGGTCCGGCCCGAGATCGCAGTCGATGATCTCGTGGATGCGGCCGGGCCGCGGGCTCATCACCACGATCCGCGTCGACAGGAACACCGCCTCGGGGATCGAATGGGTGACGAAGACCACCGTCTTCCTGGTCTTAGCCCAGAGCTTCAGGAGTTCCTCGTTGAGATGGTCGCGGACGATCTCGTCGAGCGCACCGAAGGGCTCGTCCATCAGGAGCAGGTCCGGATCGAAGCACAAGGCGCGGGCGATGGAGGCGCGCTGCTGCATGCCGCCGGACAATTGCCAGGGATATTTGCGGCCGAAGCCGGCCAGGCCGACGAGTTCGAGATTGACGTCGATCCGCCGCTGCCGCTCGGCCCTGTCGAAGCCCATGATCTCCAGCGGGAGGGCGACGTTCTTCTCGATGGTGCGCCAGGGATAGAGCGCGGCGGCCTGGAACACGTAGCCATAGGCCCGCGCCTGGCGCGCCTGGTCGGGCGTCATGCCGTTGACCGAGACCGACCCCCCGGTCGGCTGTTCCAGATCGGCGATCACGCGCAGCAGCGTGGTCTTGCCGCAGCCGGACGGCCCGATGAAGGAGACGAACTCGCCAGCCTCCACGGTGAGGTCGATGCCCTTCAACGCATGGACCGGCGTGTCGGCGGTCTCGAAGACGAGGTCGAGATTGCGGGCTTCGATGACCGGTTTGGATGCGGGGGTAGCCGCGTCCTGTCCGATCGGGCGGGGCATGGTCTGGCTCAACCCGTCAGACCCCGCTCGCCGGAATACCGGTGCGTTCGACCTTCCTTGGCGCGGTGAGTTCCTTCCAGGTCGAGAGCGCCTTCGATACTGGGGCGCTCGCCGGCCGTTCGACGAAGCGGCCATTGCCCTTGTCCGCCCGCACGTCGCCTTCCTTGTAGGCGAGGCGCCCGCGCGAGAACGTCATGACCGGCAGGCCGGTCACTTCGATGCCCTCGAAGACGTTGTATTCGATCACCGATTTCTGGGTCCTGGCCGAGATGGTCTTGGTGGCGGCGGGGTCGAAGATCACCAGATCCGCGTCGGCACCGACCAGGATCGCGCCCTTCTTGGGATAGATGTTGAGGATCTTGGCGATGTTGGTCGAGGTCACGGCGACGAATTCGTTCATCGTCAGCCGCCCGGTGCCGACGCCCTTGGTCCAGAGCACCGCCAGCCGGTCTTCCAGGCCCCCGGTACCGTTGGGAATCTTGGTGAAGTCGCCGAGCCCCATGCGCTTCTGCTCGTCGGAGAAGGCGCAATGGTCGGTCGCCACCACCTGCAGGGAACCGGCGGCGAGACCGGCCCAGAGCGAATCCTGGTTCTTCTTGTCACGGAAGGGCGGCGACATCACGCGGCGGGCGGCATGCTGCCAGTCGGGATGGAAATATTCGCTCTCGTCCAGCACCAGATGCTGGATCAGCGGCTCGCCATAGACGCGCATGCCATTCTGGCGGGCCCGGCGGATCGCCTCATGGGCCTGTTCGCAGGAGGTGTGGACCACATAGAGCGGCACGCCGGCCTGGTCGGCAATCATGATGGCGCGGTTGACGGCCTCGCCCTCGACCTCGGGCGGGCGCGAATAGGCATGGCCCTCGGGCCCGTTGTTGCCCTCGGCCAGCAGCTTCTGCTGCAGGAAGGCGACGACGTCGCCGTTCTCGGCATGGACCAGCGGCATGGCGCCGAGCTCGGCGCAGCGGGTGAAGGACGCGAACATCTCGTCGTCATTCACCATCAGCGCGCCCTTGTAGGCCATGAAATGCTTGAACGTGTTGATGCCGGCCTCGACCACCTTGGGCATCTCGTCGAAATATTTCTGCCCCCACCAGGTCACGCCCATGTGGAAGGAATAGTCGGTCCGCGCAGGGCCGGCCTTCTGGAACCAGGTCTGCAGCGCGTCCATCGGGCCCTGGTCGGGGGCCGGCAGGCAGAAATCGACGGTCATGGTGGTGCCGCCGGCCAGCGCCGCCGCCGAGCCGGAATCGAAATCGTCCGCCGAATGGGTGCCCATGAAAGGCATTTCCATATGGGTGTGCGGATCGATGCCGCCCGGCATGACATAGGTGCCGGACGCGTCGATCACCTCGTCGCCGGACAGATCCGGACCGATCGCCGCGATGGTATCGCCATCGATCAGGATATCGGCCTTGTAGGTGAGATCGGCCGTGACGATCGTGCCGCCCTTGATGACTGTGGTCATGAAAGTTTCCCTATCGCTGATACGATGGCGGCGGTCGGAGCCAGACCAAGAACGTTGATCACCGCGATGTTGAGGCGATCAATGTCGTCCTTGCCGAGTTGACCGATCCGTCGACCCAATTCGTTCGGCAGCGCTGCTCCAAGACGCTCAAGCATCGCTTCCGAGGTTGCATGCAGCCCGTTCTCGTCCGACGGCTCTATCCGAATGCGACCAAGCCGCGCGTCTACGACCGTGCTCGTCAGAGGGCACAAGATGACCGGACGATCCAACTGCAGAAACTCATCGGCCGTAAGAATGATGGCCGGACGCGGCTTTGAAGCCAGGCCACGCGTCGAGACGGTAAATATGTCGCCACGCTTCACGACGCATCATCATCCCAGAGGTTGCCGCGGACAGCGACGACCCATTCGTCGATATCGGGATCGTTGCGATCCGCCTCGGTTATTGCATTCAATTCCCGTCTGACTTCCGTACGATAGGCTTCACTGTCTCGATCGATCACCCACACCTCAAGCTGCCGGTAGCCCTTCGCCCGAAGCTCGGCCCGCTCGGCGTCCGTCATTTCCTTCGGCCTGCCCATCCCGATCACCTCCGGCTGTGTGACCTGCCCCGATCCTACTCCACGATCCCGGCCGTCTCCACCACGGCGCGCATCAGGACATTGGCGCCGGCCGTGGCCCATTCCTTCGAAATCTCTTCCGCCTCGTTGTGGGACAGCCCGTCGACGCAGGGGCACATGACCATGGCGGTCGGCGCGACGCGGTTGATCCAGCAGGCGTCGTGTCCGGCGCCGGACACGAGGTTGCGGTGGGAGTAGCCGAGCGCCTCGGCAGCGTCGCGCACAGCCTTCACGCAGGTTTCGTCGAAGGTCACCGGATCGAAATGGCCGACCTCGTCGACCGAGACGTCGATGTCGAGAGCGTCCGCGATCNAGCCGAGCGCCTCGGCAGCGTCGCGCACAGCCTTCACGCAGGTTTCGTCGAAGGTCACCGGATCGAAATGGCCGACCTCGTCGACCGAGACGTCGATGTCGAGAGCGTCCGCGATCAGGTCGATGCCGTCCTCGATGCGTTCGCGCATCGTGTCGAGGGTCTGCTTGGACGGCGAGCGGATGTCGATGGTGAAGACGCAACGGCCGGGAATGATGTTGCGCGAATTCGGATAGACGTTCATCTGACCGATCGTGCCGACGGCGTTGGGCTGATAGTCCATCGCCACTTCGTGGACCAGTTCCGTCACCCTCGCCATGCCGAGGCCGGCGTTGCGGCGCTTGGGCATCGGCGTCGAGCCGGTGTGGCTTTCCTTGCCGGTCAGGGTGACCTCGAGCCAGTACAGGCCCTGGCCGTGGGTGACGACGCCGATGTCGATCCCCTCGTCCTCCAGGATCGGCCCCTGCTCGATATGCAGTTCGAAGAACGCCTTCATCTTGCGGCTGCCGACCGGCTCGTCACCCTGCCAGCCGATCCGCTCGAGCTCGTCGCCGAAGCGCTTGCCGGCGGCGTCCTTGCGGTCCTTGGCCCACTCTTCCTCCAGGACGCCGGCAAAGACACCGGAGGCCAGCATGGCGGGGGCGAAGCGGGTGCCCTCCTCGTTCGTCCAGTTGGTGACGACGATGGGATGCTTCGTGCGGATGTTGAGGTCGTCGAGGGTGCGGACCAGTTCGAGGCCCGCCAGCACCCCCAGAACGCCGTCATACTTGCCGCCGGTCGGCTGGGTATCGAGATGGCTGCCGACATAGACCGGCAGCGCATCGGGATCGGTGCCCTCGCGGCGGGCGAACATGTCGCCCATCGTGTCGACGCCCATGGTCAGGCCGGCCGCCTCGCACCAGGACCGGAACAGCGCCCTCCCCTCGCCATCCTCGTCGGTCAGCGTCTGGCGGTTGTTGCCGCCGGCAATGCCCGGCCCGATCTTCGCCATCTCCATGATCGTGTCCCAGAGGCGGTCGCCGTCGATCTGGAGATTGGTGGCTGGGCTCATGGGGTGATTCTCTCGATAGGTTGCGTTGCCGTCAGGCGAGGGTTTTCAGGATGCTTCGCAGCGTCTCGACGATCTCGCCGATCTGGTCCTCGGAGATCATCAGCGGCGGCGACAGGGCGATGATGTCGCCGGTCGTGCGGATCAGCAGCCCCTTTTCATAGGCTTCGAGGAAGGCCGAGAAGGCCCGCTTGGTCGGCTCCCCGGCGATCGGCTCCAGCTCGATCGCGCCGATCAGGCCGATGGTGCGGATGTCGACGACATGGGGCTCGCCCTTCAGCGAATGGATTGCCTCGGCCCAGACCGGCTCGAGGGCCTTCGCCCGCTCGAACAGCCCGTCTTCCTTGTAGGTTTCCAGCGTGGCGAGGCCTGCCGCCGCGGCGATCGGATTGCCGGAATAGGTATAGCCGTGGGCGAACTCGATCAGATGCTCGGCGCCGCCCATGAAGGCGTCGTAGATATCGTCCTTCACATAGACCGCGCCCATCGGGATGACGCCGTTGGTCAGTCCCTTGGCCGTGACCATGATGTCCGGCGTGACGCCGAAATAATCGGCGGCGAACGCCGTGCCCATGCGCCCGTAGCCGGTGATCACCTCGTCGAAGATCAGGAGGATGCCGTGCTGGTCGCAAATCTCGCGCAGGCGCTTCAGGTAGCCCTTCGGCGGCGGCAGAACGCCGGTGGAGCCGGCCACCGGCTCGACAATGACGGCGGCGATGGTCGAGGGATCGTGCAGGGCGGCGATGCGCAGCAGATCGTCGGCCAGTTCGGCGCCGTGCTCGGTCTCGCCCCGCGAATAGCCGTTCCTCGCCGGATCGTGGGTGTGGCGCATGTGGTCGACGCCGGTCAGCAGCGTGCCGAACATCTTGCGGTTGCCGACGATGCCACCGACCGAGATGCCGCCGAAATTGACGCCGTGATAGCCGCGCTCGCGGCCGATCAGGCGGAAGCGCGAGCCGTCGCCCTTCGCCCGATGGTAGGCAAGCGCGATCTTCAGGGCGGTGTCGACCGACTCGGAGCCGGAATTGGTGAAGAACACATGGTCGAGGCCGGACGGCGCGATCGCCGCGAGCCGGGAGGCCAGTTCGAAGGCCTTGGGATGGCCCATCTGGAAGGCCGGGGCATAGTCGAGCTCGGCCGCCTGTTTCTGGATCGCCTCCACGATGCGCGGCCGGCAATGCCCGGCATTGACGCACCACAGCCCCGCTGTCCCGTCCAGCACCTGCCGCCCGTCGGACGTCGTGTAGTGCATGTCCCTAGCCGCGACGAACATGCGCGGCGTCTGCTTGAACTGCCGGTTCGCCGTGAACGGCATCCAGAAGGCTTCGAGATTGTTGGGCGCGATCGTCGCGTGCTCGTTCATCGGCTGCCGCCTCAAAGGGACCGATCCGGGGGCCGGAGCGTCCGAAATCTTGACTAAATGGTCAAAAGCGAGGCTAGAAGGTCGACAGGAACCGGTCAAGCACCGTGCTGAAGAACTGCGCACGATACCGCAGTGCAAAACAGGCGGGCAATAGCCGGGCGAAAAGGGCTGGAAGCGTGGACCAGGCAGTCGAGCATTCCGGGAACGAACCGACCAGCGGTGACCGCCAGCCGACCCGCATCCAGGCGATCAATCGCCAGATCATCCTCGACGCGGCGCTGGAGGTCTTCTCGGTCAACGGCTTCCGCGGCTCGACCGTCGACCAGATCGCCGCGCGGGCGAAAATGTCGAAGCCCAATCTCCTGTATTATTTCCGCCGCAAGCAGGACATCTACCGGGCGGTGCTGGAGCACACGCTGGACGACTGGCTGGCGCCCCTGGAGTTGCTGGACGCCGATGGCGATCCGATCGAGGAGCTGCGCCGGTACGTCTCGGCCAAGCTGGCGATGTCACAAGCCAATCCGGCCGCCTCGCGCCTCTTCGCCAACGAGGTGCTGGCCGGCGCGCCGGTCGTGGGAGACTTCCTGCGGACGCGGCTGAAGCAGCTGGTCGGCGAGAAGGCCAGGGTAATCCGGAATTGGGTCGACCGCGGCCAGCTCGCACCGGTGGACCCGCACCACCTGATCTTTATGATCTGGGCGACGACTCAGCACTATGCCGATTTCGACGTTCAGATCCGGGCCATCCTCGGCAGCCAGGTGGATGCGCCCGGCTTCAGGGAGCAGACCGCACAGGCCGTCCTGACGGTGGTCCTCAACGGGATCCGACCCCGCGATTGACACAGCTTCAGAGGATCCAGCGTGGGATCCGTCGGCCGCTCAGGCTGCAGCGGCTGCTCTTGCCGGCGTATCGTCCTGCCCGAGGGTCAGCTCCTCGAACTCGCTCGGCCAGCGTTCGGCGATCTCGACAAGCATTTTCGACAGGTCCGATGCAGGGCGCGGCCGGGAGAAATAGTATCCCTGCATCTCGCGGCAGCCTTCCGCATAGAGGATGCGCATCTGCTCGGGAGTCTCGATGCCCTCGGCGATGACGCGCATGTCGAGCGCATTGGACAAGCCGATGACCGAGCGCACGATGGCGATGTTCTCGGGGCGGGACATGTCCCGCACGAAGGACTGGTCGATCTTGATCTTGTCGAAGGGGAACCGATTCAGATAGCCGAGCGAGGAATAGCCGGTGCCGAAATCGTCCATCGAGATGGTCAGGCCCATGCGCCGGAATTCCGTCAGGATCGACAGGACCTTGTCGCCCTCGTCGAGGAACAGGGATTCGGTCACCTCGATCTGCAACCGCGAGGGCTCAAGCCCCGATTGGGTCAGCACACGGCGCACATCGGCGACGAGGGTCGGGCTCTTGAACTGCACCGCAGAGAGGTTGACGGAGATGACGAGGTCGTTGACCCAACCTGCTGCTTGCTGGCAGGCGGTTTCCAGCGCCCACAGACCGATCGACGAGATGAGGCCGGTCTCCTCGGCCAGCGGAATGAAGGTCGCCGGGCTGATGCGGCCGCGCTCCGGGTGGTTCCAGCGCAGCAGTGCCTCGAAGCCGCTGATGGCGCGGCGCCCGGTATCCACGAAGGGCTGGTAGAACAGCTCGAACTGCTTCTCCTCGATCGCCCGTTGCAGGTCGATCTCCAGTTCGCGACGCTGCTGCAGCTTCTGGCGCATGCTCGGCTGGAACATGCGGTAGCTGCTGCCGGCGGACTGCTTGGCCTGGTACAGGGCCAGGTCACAGTTCTGCAGCGCGATGGCGGCGTCAAAGCCGGTGTGGCGTTTGCCGCCCGTCACATACAGCGCCCCTACGCTGCCGGCAGCGCTGATGTGGCGGCCATCCACCTCGAAGGGCTCGTCGAAGCTGGCGACCACCGTGCGCGCCAGTTCCTCGGCATCGGCGGCAGAGCGCCCGCCGAGCAGGACGACGGCGAATTCGTTGCCGCCGAGCCGCGCAACAGTCGCCTTGGGTCCGGCCTGCTGGACCAGACGCGCGCCGCACTGCCGCAGCAAGGCATCGCCGACCGGATGGCCATAGGTATCGTTGATCGTCTTGAAGCCGCGAATGTCGACGACCGCCACGGTCAGCGCCTTGCGGCTCCGATTCAGGGCCTCGTCGAGGATTTCGGCGAAGACGCCGCGGTTGGGCAGTTCGGTCAGGGCGTCATGGCCGGACAGATGCTGCAGGCGGCGGGCGATCGCCTCGCGCTCGGTGATGTCCTCGAAGGTGATCAGCAGGCCATCGCCGGTCATGCCGCGCCGCTTCACTTCCATGATCCGGTTGTCGCCGACTTCCTGCACGTGCGACGTGGTGTCGTTGGCAGCCACGCGGCCGGTCAGACGCTGGTCGGTGAAGAATTCCCGGGCATTCGTTCCCGGTGGATACGAGCCGAACAGCTCCGTGAAGGTCTCGTTGCACAGGATCATGCGCTTCTGGCCGTCGAGCATGCAGAGCGCCTGCGTCATGTTGTTCAGCGCCGCGGTCAACTGGTCCTGCTGCTTGTCGAGCCGGCCTGCCATCAGGCCGACCTTGTCGCGCATCATCGCCTCGAGCTTCTGGCAGTGCTCCTGCATCTGCCTGAGCGCATTCAGGACGTCGCGCACCTCGCCCGGCCCATGGGGCTCGACCATGTCGCAGTCGGCACCACTGGCCAGATTGCGGGCGAGACCGGAAACCCGCCGCAGCGAGGCGCCAACGGAGCGCGACAGAAAGACGGCGAAGCCGGCCATGCCGAGGAGGATGGCCGCGAGGCCTGCGAGATTGCGGTACCGCGCGCTTTCGATGGCATCCACGGCCTCGAGCTTGGTCTGGCCCAGTTCCTCGCTCACCGCCCCCACGGCACGATCGAGGACAAGGGCGGCGCTGGCGATCTCGCGTGCGGCCATGCGCGACGACATGTTGCCACCCGAGGCCTCGAGCCGGCTCAGCGGATACACGAGTTCGGACAGGATGGCCTTGACCGAGGGCGAACTGGACTGGGCCAGGGCGGCGCGCACGTCTGCCTTGATCGAGGTGATCGTCTGCATGACCGGATCGAGCGCGCGCTGCGTCCCATCGCCGGACGCCGCATCGTCGCCCGCCAGGCTGACGGCCAGCGCATCCGTCTTGCCCCTGGCAACCTGCAGCCGTCCCAGCGGGTCGATCCCGCCCTCATAGAAATTCTGCGCGAAACCGAGGGAAACCGACTGCGAATGATAGGAGAATGCGGCGAACAGGAGCGCCAGGATCGCGAAGATCGAACTGCCTATGATGAGGCGAAGATGGATCGACATACAGCTCAATTCCCAATCGCGGCAAAGTCCGGGCGAAGCGATTCCCGGCACGCCGGTGTCGGTTCTGGCAGAAGATTACTTCGCCGAGGTTACTTCACGGTTACGTGAGGGTCTTCGGCGCGAAATATCTTCTCCAACCACAACCGATCCCTCTTGCCGAATGCCGCGCGGACGCCAGGATCTTTCGCGAACTGACGTGGCACGGGCGACGACGGATGATCCGCCGTCCAGGAGGTGCGGTACAGAATTACCGTGACGCGTGGCGAGGCCGCCGTCGTGTTCTGCCCCCGGCATCGGGCCAACTCGGGCGCGACCACGAGTTCGCCCGGTCCGTCAGCCAACCGCGAAACGGCGCATCCGTGGGCCCGGTCAGGCCAATGCCATTACCCGGTCATGCGGGCGCGGCTACCGCATCCGCGCTTCCTCCGAGCATGCGCGCGAAGATCGTCTTCCCGCCTCACTCCGCCGCGTCGGGCAGCACCACCGGTTCGGGGGCGTGCTGCTGGCGTTCCTTTGCCATCGGATTGTTGGGATGGCTGGTCCAGTTGGCATATTCGTCCGGGATCGGCCGCTTGGTGCGCGGGTCGAAGCCGGTGATCCGCTCCATGGTGATGCAGTCCTCGACCGGGCACACGTCGACGCACAGATTGCAGCCGACGCATTCTTCGTCGATCACCTCGAACTTCCGCCGGCCGTCGACCATGTTGGTGATCGCCTGGTGCGAGGTGTCCTCGCAGGCGATATGGCAGCGTCCGCAGGAGATGCACTTGTCCTGGTCGATCCGCGCCTTGGTCACGTAGTTGAGGTTCAGATACTGCCAGTCGGTGACATTCGGTGCGGCACGCCCGCGGAAATCCTCGATCGTGGCGTAGCCCTTCTCGTCCATCCAGTCGGACAGGCCGGAGGCCATCTCCTGGACCACCTTGAAACCGTAGGTCATTGCCGCCGTGCAGACCTGAACCGTGCCGCAGCCGAGCGCGATGAACTCCGCCGCGTCGCGCCATGTGGTGATGCCCCCGATGCCCGACATGGGCATGCCCGCGGTCTCCGCGTCCCGGGCGATCTCCGCCACCATGTTGAGCGCGATCGGCTTGACCGCCGGTCCGCAATAGCCGCCATGGCTGCCCTTGCCGTCGATGGTCGGCGTCGGCGCGAAATTGTCGAGATCGATGGAGACGATCGAGGAGATGGTGTTGATCAGCGAGACCGCGTCGGCCCCGCCCCGCCTCGCCGCCCGCGCGGGAAACCGGATGTCGGTGATGTTCGGCGTCAGCTTGACGATGACCGGCAGCTTCGAATGCTGCTTGCACCAGCGCGCGACCATCTCGATGTATTCCGGGACCTGCCCCACCGCCGAGCCCATGCCCCTCTCGCTCATGCCATGGGGACAGCCGAAGTTCAGTTCCACGCCGTCGGCGCCGGTTTCCTCGACAAGGGCCAGGATCTTCTGCCACGGCGCCTCCTCGCAGGGCACCATCAGCGAGACGATCATCGCCCGGTCCGGCCAGTTGCGCTTGACGCGGGCGATCTCCTCCAGGTTCGTGTCGAGCGCCCGGTCGGTGATCAGCTCGATGTTGTTGAGGCCAAGCAGCCGGCGGTCGGGGCCCCAGATCGCGCCGTAGCGGGGACCGTTGACGTTGACCACCGGCGGGTCCTCGCCGAGGGTCTTCCAGACCACGCCGCCCCAGCCCTGCTCGAAGGCGCGCTGGACGTTGTATTCCTTGTCGGTCGGTGGCGCCGAGGCGAGCCAGAAGGGGTTCGGCGAGGCGATGCCGAGGAAACTCGTCGCAAGATTGGCCATGGCTCGTTCTCCCTACATCCGACCGGGGGACAGTGCTTCGACGGCGCCGGAGACGGCATCGGCGATGCGTGCGCCGAGGCCCTGCTGCGCCGACAGCACGGCATGGATGCTCTCGGCCGCGACCTTGCCGTCCTCGACGGCGACGACGGTGAGGTCCTCGCCCTCGGCGATGCAGTCGCCCCCGGCCCAGACGCGATCCAGCGAGGAGCGTCGCTCGGCATCCACCCGGATGCGGCCGCGCTCCAGCACGACGCCAGCGTCCTCGCTGGCCAGCCCGTCGGGCAGGAAGCTCTGGCCGATCGCCTTGAAGACCTGGTCGGCCTCGATTGTCACGATCTCGCCGGTGCCGACGAGCCGTCCGTCCTCGACCGTCGTGCGCTCCAGCTCGATGCCGCTCACATGGCCGCCCTGGGTCAGGATACGCCTAGGCTGCAGATGGCAGCGGATGTGGACGCCGCGGGTCTGGGCGATTTCCTGCTCGTAGGCCGAGGCGTTCATGGCGTCCTGGCCGCGGCGGTAGGCGATGGTCACCTCCTCGGCGCCCAGGGCTCGTGCCTGCACGGCAGCGTCGACCGCGGTCATGCCGCCGCCGATGACGACGACACGGCGGCCGACCGGCAGCGAGGCGAGATCGGTGGTCTGGCGCAGATCGGCGATCCAGGCGACGGCGTCGGCCGAGCCGGTGCTGGTCTCGCCCTCGGCCCCGAGCGCGTTGACGCCGGCCAGTCCGAGCCCGAGGAAGACCGCGTCGAAGTCGCGCCGGAGGTCGGCCAGATGAATGTCGCGCCCCAGCGCCCTGCCGGTTTCCAGGGTAATGCCGCCGATGGACAGGACGAAGTCGACTTCCCGCTGGGCAAAGCCCTCGGTCGCCTTGTAGGCGGCGATGCCATATTCGTTGAGGCCGCCGGGCTTTTCCCGCGCGTCGTAGAGCGTCACCTCGTGTCCGTGCAGGGCGAGGCGGTGGGCGCAGGAAAGGCCCGCCGGCCCGGCCCCGACCACGGCGACGCGCTTGCCCGTCGGCTCGGCCCGCACGAAGGGGTGGCCGCCCTTTTCCATCAGATGGTCGGTGGCGAAGCGCTGCAGAAGGCCGATCTTGACCGGCTTGCCCTCGCCCACTTCGCGGACGCAGACCTCTTCGCACAGGGTCTCGGTCGGGCAGACCCGGGCGCACATACCGCCGAGTATGTTGGATGAGAGGATGGTCTGCGCCGCGCCGGTCGGGTTGCCGGTCTGGATCTTGCGGATGAACAGCGGGATGTCGATCGCGGTCGGACAGGCCGTCATGCAGGGGGCGTCGTAGCAGAAATAGCAGCGGTCGGCTTCGACCAGCGCCTCATGGGCCTCCAGCGGCGGATGAATGTCGGAGAAATTGTCGGCCAGCGCCTCGGGAGCGAGGCGCCCCGCGCCGATGTCGGGCCGGATGGGTCGGGCTTCGTTCATGCGTCGCATCCCCCTCGAAACCTTCCAGGGAGCCGGCGACGGCGATGATCCGGCCTTCGACGGCTCGTGGAAGAATAGAATGATGCCAGTTTTTCAAAAGGTCAAATTTTTTATCGTCTGGTCAAATTTTGGCCGGTCCGGGTCGGCGGAGAACGCCGCGAACGCAGCAGGATCAGGATGATCGCGCGCAATCACATGGCTCCGCCACCCGCCGCCGGTCGCAAACGGCGAGCCCGAGAGGCCAGCCTCGCTCTGGCTGGCCGGCCGGCCTACTGGCCGGTTGCCGTCTGCAGCGTGCCGCCGAGATTGCGGCCGACATTGCCGACCTGGCGGCCGAACACCTCGCGGCCGCGCTGGCTGACGAGGGCGCCGGGCGCGGTGACCACGGCGCCCGCCGCCGAACCGACGGTCTGGGCCGTACCGAGAGCGGCGGCACCCAGGGTTTCACCCAGCGAAATGCCCTCTTCGCCGATCTCCTGGCCGGAGAGCAGCCGCTGGCCGATCAACTGCACGATCTGCGGGCTTTCGGCGAACTTGCTGTGATTGAGCGCGGAGCCCGCCTGCAGCGCGGACAGGTCGATCACGTCGACCCCCTTCGCCTCGATGCCGCTGCGATACGGCTCCTGCGAGACGTCGATGGCGCCGAGGCGCTGGACGCCCCCGGCCAGCCGGCGCGAGACCTGCAGGGCGCGGTCGTCGGTCGAGGCGAAGATCGTCAACTGGGTGCGCTGCGTGTCGATCTCGTCGAGCTGGCGGGAAAAGACGTCGACGTCGAGATCGGGCGAGGCAAGGATCACGTTGCGGATCTTGGCCGGCAGCTGGCCGCGGCGGATCGCCAGCTGGCGCAGGGCCTCCATGGTCAGCCAGCTTCCCATCGAATGGGCCATCACGGTGACGTTGCGCACGCGCGCGTCGTCGGCGGCCGACTCGATGATCGTTTCCAGAGCCCCGCGCGAGAAATTGGCGCTCTCGCGGTCGTAGAGATAGTCGAAGACGACACCACCACCCCTAGCTCATTGATTTTGCTGCATCCTCTCACGTTCCAAGTGTACCCTAGTGTACCACGCCAAAATACCACGAGATACATTTTTTGCCGGTCTGCCCTGAACGGCGGCGCGTTCGAGGCTGATCTTCCAGAGCCGGCGGATGGTGCGAACGAATCGCAGCATCGCAGGCGCCGAAGCTCCCTAACTTACTGTGTCCAAGGGAGCGGAGTCCGACCGGATCTGACGGACTTCGAGCGGGGAGAATGACTAAATCCTACTCCGCAGCGATACGCGTGCCGTGACATTCGGACAAAGCCCGTTTCGTCGCATCCATGGCCGCTAAGACATGCACCTCTGTAAGTCGCCGCGCTTCGTCGGCGTCTCCAGCCTGGACCGCCTCCGCAATGTCGGACAGTTCGCCGACCATACTGTTCGCTCGTCCCGGTTCCGAGAGGGACGTCCCCCGCAGGAGCCGGATTTGCCCATGGATGTTGCGCAGCATCATCTGGAGTACCGGGTTCCCGGAACTCGCCGAAAGGATGGCGTAGAAGCGGTTCTTTGCCTCCAGAAGTCGCTCGCCGTCGTCGGCCTCAAAAGCTGCTTTTAGGTCGCTCACTGCTTGAGAGAGCTTCTCGCGATCGTCCTTCGTAGCGTTGCTCACGAATAAGAACGCGGACAAACCTTCGAGCTCCTTGCGAACGGTATAGATGTGGCCAGCCTCCTCACAAGTCAGGACGGTCACCTCGATACCGCCTCGGGGCAAGGCCCGTACAAGACCGTCAGATTGCAGTGCCCGCAGGGCTTCTCGGACAAGCGGCCTACTGACGCTAAGCGCTTCGCAGACCGTTCTCTCAACAATTCGGTCACCCGGACGCAGATGTCCGAGCTCAATCTCCGAGCGAAGGTAGGACTCGACCTGTCCGCGCACGGGCGCGGGATTTCGCTGAATGGCGGTCACGATGCCTCCTGTCTGATCGAGAACGTTTCAAAATTATAGCTGATGTAAGACTGTCTGACAAACAGTTTGACACACAGGCTTTATTGGTCATGATCATGTCACGGAACCCCGCATGAACCTTCGACCGACAGGAGATGTCGCCAGGTGAGCAAGTCCGATACCGCAGTCCCAGCATCAGTATCTGCCCCGCGGAGAAGTCCGATAGTCAGTCGGGACAACTGGATCAGGATCGTAACCGCTATCGTCCTGATCGGATCGTGGGAGTTTTTTGGACGCAACGCCAACCCTCTTCTCGTGGCCCTGCCATCGCAGGTCCTGATGGCAACTTGGGAGATGCTCCTGTCAGGCGAGCTCGTCGAAGCGACCATCGAAAGCCTGTCGGTATTCGCCGTCGGATACCTGATCTCGCTATTGCTAGGCATGGCGATCGGCATTCTGATGGGTACCAGCCGAACCGCCGAGATCGCGCTCGACCCGTATGTCAATGCGCTTTACTCGATGCCTCTGATCGCGCTCGTCCCAATCCTTATGCTGTGGGTGGGCGTGGGGTTCACTTCTAAAGTCATTATTGTCGTCATGTTCGCGATCTTCCCGGTAATTATCAACACGCTCGCCGGGGTACGAAATGTCGAGAAGAGCTATCTCGACATCGGCGTCGCATTCGGTGCGACACGCTGGATGACCTTCACCGGCATCGTCATGCCTTCTGCCGTTCCTTACATCGCATCTGGCATGCGCCTCGCGGTCAGTCGCGGCATTATTGCAATGATTGTCGCCGAGTTTTTGACTTCGATTGCCGGTCTGGGCGGCCTAATCATCAACTACTCGAACCAGTTTCAGACCGCCAAAGCATTCGTGCCGGTCTTCATCCTCGCCATCCTTGGAAATCTCCTGACCCATGCTGTCAAGCTCGCCGAGGACCGCATGGGTGCCTGGCGATAGTCGATCCCGATTAATTGCAACGAAAGGAAAAGTCCGTGAACTCGATCCTAAAGACTAGCCTTCTCGCCCTCGCGCTCGCGACTGCCCCCATTACCGCGGCCATGTCCGCTGATGCCGTCAAGGTGGCGCTGCCGTCGAAGATGTTTCTGAACGTCGTGGAGTTCGTAGCTCAGGAAAAGGGCTTTTACGAAGCCGAGGATCTCGAGGTCGAATTTACCCACATCGCCGACAGCTCGATCCCTGTTCGTACGCTGATCGCTGGCGACATGGACATCATCCAGGCCGGCATGGCTGAGACGCTCGTCGCAACCGGTCGCGGCGCCGAACTGAAGACAGTCGGCGGCGTTCACAACGGCCTGCACTATGCATTTTGGACGCGTCCGGGATCCGGCATTGAAACCATTGCCGACCTGCCTGGCAAGAACGTCGCAATCTCGAGCCCAGGATCCCTGCCCCACGTCGTCACGCTGGCACTTCTGCAAAAGGAAGGGGTCCCGCAGTCAAAGATCGACAAGATCAACTGGGTGTCGATCCAGGGGTCGAGCGCACGGATCAATGGCATCATCGTCGGCGCCGTCGACGCAACAGTCGCCTCCTACTCACCCGAGGTCGAGCGCAGCGGCGACGCTAATCTCCTTAAGATTGTCGGGCCCGAGCTTCCTGACTACATAATGATCCCGTTCGACACCACTGACCGGATGATCGAAGAGCGTCGCGACGTTCTGAAGCGCTTTATCAAAGCGCAGCTTCTTGCGACCCGTTTCGTCCTTGAGAACAAGGATGAAACGCTCGCCGTCGCCAAAGGTCACTTCGACTACACCGACGAAGACCTCGACGCATTTTACAAGTTTTACGTCGATGGACGCATCTGGAACCCGAACGGTAACATCTCTGCCGATGCCGCCACCTATATGCAACAGTTGAATGTTGACACCGGCCTGCAGGACGAGGTCCTGCCCGTCGAGGAGGTCCTCGACACCTCTATCGTCGATGAAGTCATCGCAGAAATCGGCACTTACGAGAAATAGACGTGGCAACGAACAGGGAGCCCGTCATGTCCTCACTTTCCATTGAGCAGGTGACGAAAACCTTCGTCGACAAGCGAGGAACGACGGTCGAGGCCCTTGCGGGCTTCGACCTCGACGTTCGCTCCGGCGAGTTTATCACCATCCTTGGCCCCAGCGGCTGCGGCAAAACCACTATGCTGCGCATTCTCCAGGGTCTGGAGAGCCGGTCCGGCGGACGTATCTCCATCGAGGGACGACCAATCGACGGCCCCGGACCCGAACGTGGGTTCGTGTTCCAGCAGTACGGGCTCCTTCCTTGGATGACGTCTGGCGAGAACATTGCGTTCGCCCTGAAGGCCCGGGGCGTCGAGAAGGCCCGCCAAGGCGAGATCATCGCCACGTCCCTGGAGACCGTCGGTCTGGCGGCCTTCCGGGATCACTATCCCCGACAGATGTCGGGCGGCATGCAGCAGCGTGTCGGGATCGCCCGGGCACTGGCGGTCGACCCCGATATCCTCTTGCTGGATGAGCCGTTCGGTGCTCTCGACGCCCTAACCCGTGAGATCCTTCAGAATGAGATGCTCTCTCTTTCTGAGCGCATGAAGAAGACCATTCTCTTCGTCACGCACTCGATCGACGAGGCGATCATCCTCGCGGACCGGGTTGTCGTCATGTCAGCTAGACCCGGACGAATTGACCGGATCATTGACATCGACATTGAGCGTCCGCGGGCGGGTATGGGCGAGGGCATCCGCGAGAGCCCACGGTTCATCGAGTACCGACGGCTTCTCTGGGAGCTTCTGATGGAGAAGCAAGCGGCATGATGGACGAGATCCCTCGAGACCACGAGTGGCACTACAATCCGAGGGTCTCGACCCCGGACGCCGACAGCTACCGGAGCCGGGCTTCAGAAGCCTCGGCTGCAACTCGAAATAAACGGCCCGATGCCATCTACGACGTTCCCTACGGACCAGGGGACAACGACCGCCTTGATATCTTCCCTGGAACTCCGGGCGGCCCTGCCCACATCTTCCTACATGGCGGTTACTGGCGGGGTCGCGATAAGGCTGACTACAGCTATCTGGCCGAGACCTTTAATGAGTCCGGCATCTCCCTTTTCGTCGCCAACTATGACCTGTGCCCGAGCGTGACGCTTAATGACATCGTTCGTCAGGCTCGTCTCTGCATGGACGCGTTTCCCGGCCTAGCCGCAAATGCCGGATGCGACGCCGGGCGGTTGTCGGCATCCGGTCACAGCGCCGGCGCGCATCTTCTCGCGATGTGCATGGCCGGGGGCGCCCCGATGCCCGACAAGATGAAGAGCGTTACACTCGTCAGCGGCATCTACGACGTCTCCCATGTGCTCGGCATTTCAATCAACGAGACGATCGGCTTGACGCGGGTCGACATCTCCCCTTTGAGCCCTCTGCATCTACCGCTCGCCGTCGGTAGGACGGTGATCGACATCGTCGTAGGTGGAGACGAGAGTGCCGGATGGATTGCTCAGTCAGCCCTCTTTGCCGAACGCTGTCAGAAGAGCGGTCTCGACGCGAGGCTTCTGGTGCAGCCTAGCGAAAACCACTTCTCCATCATGGAGAGCTATGGAGATCCAAGCCACGAACTGGCTACTCGGATCGTCGGCCTCTCCACCTGAACCAAAGAAAAAAACATGATCCACATTTCGGAAGATGACGCACGCCGAGCCGTTGGGCTTCAGGCAGCGATAGATGCGGTCCGCACGACATTCATTGATCTTCACAAGGGTCGCTGCCGGCTCCTGCCGGTCGTGCGGGAAAGCCTCTCGAACGGCCTTGGAACGTTCGGCGTAAAGTCGGCGGAGTACGAAAGTCTAGGTCTCATTGGACTGAAGGCTGGTGGATACTGGCCCGGGAACACTACACACAAGGCCCCCCTTACCAACCATCAGTCGACGACGCTCCTGTTCGATGCCTCTTCCGGACAAGCGCTCTCGTCAATCGAAGCGAACTGGCTCACCGAGGCTCGCACCGCCGCAGCCGGGTCCGTAGCCGTAGATACGTTCGCCAGACAGGACGCCCAGACGCTCGGCATTTTTGGAACCGGCATGCAGGCCCGCAGCCAGATTGAGGCCGCCCTGCTTGCTCGCCACTTCGTAACAATTCGGATTTGTGAATACGACCACGCGACCGCCTCTGCTCTTGCCACCGCCATTCGCGAGGCGCATTCCGACATCGAGGTCCTCTTAACGAACCCCGAGGAGACCGTCCGCGGATCCGACGTGCTGATTACTGTAACACCGTCGAACGAGGCGCTATTCGCGCCGGAATGGGTCCCTGAAGGCCAGCACATCAACGCCATGGGTGCGGACACCGTTGGCAAGCGCGAACTACCAAGGTCACTCCTTGGAAAGGCGCGCCTTTTCCACGACGACGCCGAGCAGTCTCAGGGCCTGGGCGAGTTTCAGGGCCTTAAAGATCATGCCAGGATGTCTGCCTCCATCGGGAGCGTCTTGGCGGATGTATCGGCATTCAATCGTTCGGATAGCGACATCACGATCTTCGACGGGACTGGCGTTGCCGTGCAGGACATCGCTGTCGGCTGGGTTGCCTATAAAGCGGTATAAGCTTCCGGCCTCCGCGGCATCACCTTGCAGATCATCCGCGACTGGGTGCTCCGCTTCGCCGCTCGCGGCCCCCAACCCTCCGCTTCGGGATCGCCAGAGCGTCAACAGCAGCACGAAGAACGGGGACACGCGCATCATCGTTTGACGCGTTGGCGGACTGTCCCGTTGAGAAGATGAAGCCGGCGGGTGGACCCGGGTTCACTGGAAACCGCGAGGGTGATGTTCCTCAACCTCTGGCTCAAGTTGCGCGTCCTGCCACTCTTTTAACGTTTGACCGGTGCCGACGAGCCGCCAGGATGTCCGGCCGTTCGCATTTCGGTTACGGATAACTGCAGCTGCAGCAGTAGGACTGGCGAACGAGACATCCTCGGCAAATTCCAGAAACTCCGGATCCGAAGTTGGCACAAGGCGTCCCTCGTTCATCAGCTGTTCCCGAAGAACGGAGTAGCCGTTGGACGAGTAGTCGTCCTTCGTTGTCGCACGCGACCCTGCAAGAACAATGATCTCTCCGTCCACTTCGATCGCCCTTGCCTCGTAGCCGTGCTTGCCAGCGGTAAGAACCAAATCCAGTGTCTTCTGTTCGACCACGTTCGCCGGCGGCATGGTGCCCATGGATGGCAACTTCACCTTCGGACGCAAAAAGTCAAAACCGACCACCGGCAGGACCACCTGAACCTGGGATATGAAAAATTCCATGTCAGCGATGTCGCTCTCCGGAAGGGCCTTCCGCGATGGCTCATTGCCATTTGCGAGGTTCGCTCTGTCGGCGGACTTCGTCAGCTCGATAAACCGGCTCTCCAGAGCGCACGTGCGCTTTCGTCAGGTTCATATCTTTGGAGGTGACGATGCAAACTCTGGTCCAGAAGTCTTTGCCGGCATCCTTGGCATGCTGTCGGATACGGTCCGCGGCATTATCGCCCTCCCCCGCGTAGACACGCGACTTTGTTGGCTGCGCAGGATCGTCGCCGACCAGGAAATATACGCCAGTCCGACTAGCCTCTTCGCGCTGCAGCGCATCACCGACACGCGAGCGCGGCGGCACAGGGTACGGCAATCTAGTCATTTGCGGCTGGAGAAGCTCCATAAGTCCTGCTGAGCAGGCGTTTTGGCGTTGTCGGAAGAAATCTACTCCGACAGGTTCCGACAAGCCTTGTTGCCTTACACTGCATCCGGATTATCGGGCCAATGGGAGTCGCGAAGCGCCATTCGCAAGGCGGGGATGACGCCTCGGTATCGCGGGTGCACGGCATAGACGGAGCCGGTGTGATTGATCGCCACGCTGACCTTTTCGAGAAGCCGATTTCTCACAAGGCGGTTGATTGCCCGGCGCCGATCGGAAGAGCCGGTGCCATCGACGGCAATCCGACCGGTGTCGAGAAGCTCTCTCATGATGTTGGTCATCAACGCTTGGTTGGTTTCGCAGGCTCTAGCGATATAGAAGAGGACCAGGCTCAGCGAGGCAGCATTGGGAGGTTCGGATGGCCGAAAGCGAGACAGCACGCTGAGAAAGAGGGTCAACCGCCGGCTGGAGTTGTCGGCAACGGCTCGCACGTAGCGCGACAGATCGTCGAGGCTGTTGTTCGGTAGCTCAGTCCGCGTTCCGTGTCCGCAGAGCGTTGCGCGGGTATTTGAGTAGGTGCGGATTTCCAGTCGGATGCGATTTTGGCGCTTCGCGTAGATGCCGAGGCGCAGGTCTTTGACGCCAAGCGGGATTGAGAGGCTCTGAGAGCTTCGGAGCTGCCCTTCGGTGCCGAGGGCGGGGTTGGGATCGGCGACGCGCTCTTCGGCCGGCCTCGTGCGATAATGAGTTGCCTGAACTTCGTCCGCGAGCTGGGGAAGTTGGTAGCGCAAGTGTTCGATCTGCGCGAGCGGGTCTGGCGCGCGGAATTCCCAATATGTTTCGATTTGTCGGACGACCCAGCCCGACCAGTCAGCTTGGAAGCGCAGCCGCTGGCGACCAGCTTGGATTTCGGCCAGCGTCCTTTGCTGGTCATCACCAGCCGTATCGTCGGGATCGAGGCACCTGACGATGGCGTTTTGGATGAAACGGAGGAGCAGCGCCAATTCACGGGGCCAGTCAGCCGCAAGGGCGGCCGTGATCCCCGCATCAGGCACGAAGTTATCCCCTCCGTCCAAACCGATCTCTTGGACGTCCGGGTCGCGCCTCAGAAACGGCAGAGGGTCCAGCTCGGCGAGGCAAGTCGACGGCAGGCCGTGGTGCTGGATGAAGCGAGAAAGATTGGCCTCGACGGTGATTTCTAGACGCTGAGTGAGACCAGTGTGTGTTGCTGTGATGTCGCGACACCACAGCTGCCCCGAGAAAAGAAAGTCGCCTCCACCTATCCGGTATACGCGGTCATTTCGGCGGGCAAAGAGCTCTCCGCTGGCTGCCTGCCGGCCTCGATCCCGCATCCCATCGACTGTCGTGTTCAGAAATCTCAGACGGGGATAGCTGATTTTTCCCCGGTCGAACCACGCGGTTGCCGCCGTCGCGATGGTAGCTTCCGTGAAGGAGGGAAGCCTCGCTCTTCTCCGGACATTCCTCACTTTGAGCCAGCCCAACCCTGACGATCTTGCCTATCTGGCCTATGGGTGTGCGTTGGGCTTTGCACCTCTATAGAAGGTGCGGTAGGACAACGCCCGCCTACCTGCTCGCAGGCTATTGTACCCGGGTTCACTACAGAAACCCCGCCCCGGCGTGGTCCTTATAACGATTGGCGCGGCGGATGTAGCTGCGCACGGTGCGCGGATCGCGATGGCGGCTTTGATCCATGATGCGGTTGAGATCGGCGCCGCATTCGGCGCCGCTGGTGACGAACCCGGCCCGAAGACTGTGGCCGGCGAACTCAGTGACGGCAAGGCCACTGGCGGCGGCGTAGCGCTTGACGACGAGCGAGACGGTTTGCGCGGTCATCGCAGCCGGCAGGATCGCATCACCCTTGCGCATGCGGCGGAAGATCGGTCCCTCGACGATACCGGACGCATCGAGCCAAGTGCGGAGGGCGGCAATCGGCATGAGGCGGGTGCCGTGCGGAATGCTGATCGTCTGCCCCTCGCCATCCTGGTCAGTCTTGGAACGGCGAATGAGGATGTCGGCGCCTTGGGCCGTGAAGGTGACATCGTCGACGGTGAGCGCGACCAGCTCTGAGCGGCGGAAGGCGCCAGCAAAGCCGAGGGCGATCAAGGCGCGGTCGCGGGTGCCATGCAGCGTCTTAGAAATGCGCGACAGCATGACGGCGATGTCGGTGGCGGTGGCCGGCGCCTTTTGCCGGACGGCGGTTCCGAGCACGCGGCGGATGCCCTGCATCGTCGCGGTGACGATCGTCGCCTCGGTCGGGCTCGGCCGCTCGGCGATGTGGTGGACATACCGGATGGCGCTGAGTTTGCGGGCGATGGTGCTGGCCCGCAAACCGTCGTCAGCGAGAGCCGCGACAAAGGCGGCCACGGTGTCGGGGCTCGCCGGCAAGGCCGTTGCCGCTCTGGCTTGGCACCAGGCCTCGAAGCCACGGAAATCTGCGCCGTAGGCCTTTAGGGTATTGGGCGATTTGGAGGAGGCGGCGTAGGTGCGGGCGCGTTCGGTTTCTGGGATCGCCAGGGCGGGGTTTTTTGGGGGCTGGGCGACGATGATGTTGGAGGTTTGCAGCAGTGGTCAGGCCCTTTGTCACTAGCGATAAGTGTCTTTATCGATAGTAAAATATGTTCGATTCTATGGCAAATGTTTTCTACGGGTCGTTTAGAGCGGTTCATCAGCTGATGGACTCTGTGTGGATTCCGGTGGGTGTGCAGTTCCCCCGGTTTCGTGGACAGCCGAGGGCAATATAAACGGCCTTGTTCTTGACCATCCGGCTGTCGGCGTCGCGGATTTTGCCCTGGGGGTTACCAGCGAGGGCGAGCGCGAGGTGCTCGGGCTCTGGATTGCCGACAACGAAGGCGCCAAGTTCTGGCTCTCGGTGATGAACGAGCTACGCAACCGCGGG
>NZ_JAZHLI010000080.1:0-14436 GCF_036549475.1 Aurantimonas sp. A2-1-M11
AGCCGATCCTCGACGTCCCAAAACCCGATCTGTCCCGCCATCCGACCCCTCCCGAAAGCGCGACCTCAGTGAATCATGTCAGCACGAAATCCGCCAGTTTCCGGAGGCATCCAGGCTCAGTGCATAAACGCTATTTCCACGCTAACGATTAAGCGCTCGAACAGAAGTCCCTTCGCAAACGAAAAAGGTAAGGGATCAACAACGCAACAGTAAATCCAGTCACGCTGCCGAAAATAGCGCCCGATGGACCTATCTTGGGGAGTAGTATAAGAGTCGTTGCTACATTAAGTATACACATCAGTACCATGCTCCGCATCAAAAAGTTGGTTTCGTGTCGCGCCCTTAACAAGCTGTCGCAAGTGCTTACTAGCGTCGCGACCAAAACCCAAGCTACCATACCAACAATGATCAGTGGATCGGTATCTAAGCCCTGTCCGAGCCAAAACTCAACCAGCGGCTGATACCAAACCGCGGCAATCACTGCCAACACCGTCGCAGATCCTGAACCGATTGCAAGCGTATACCCAAACATTCGTACCACCTGAGCATGATCTCCGACGGCATCCGCGCGAGCCATAGCAGGCCATTGCGCTTGATTCACAGTCGCAGCCATCAGGACGGGTAGGGAAAAGACTCGTTGGGCAACTCCGTAGGCAGCGCTCGCAGGAGCCCCTAACAAAACGCCGATTAATAGCAGATCAGACTGAGACGAGATCGCATATGCGCTCTGATAGCCGGCCATACGTAGACTATCAGCCATAAGCAGCCTAACTGTCTTCCTGTGTAGATTTCGACGAGAGATCACAGGAATGCCCGCGCGCCACAAGTAGACCACCCCCCCGCTGAACATAGTCAGATTGGGCGGCGTTAAGAATACGATAGCCAGCAGCCAAAGCGGGGCATCGAACAAGATGCCCACGCAGAGGCAAGCAGCTCCGAACATTAATCCAGCCAACTCTAACATATAAGCGAAATAACCATGCATCCGTCCTATCATTACCTGCCGTGGCACTGAAGCCACAATGCCAAAGCTCAGCAGAGGTACGAGTACGGGGACCAGCAGTCGCACCTCCTGGCCCAGGTCGGCATCTTGGACATTGAGCAGGGCGGCCCAGTCTATCAGGAGGGACACAGGAGCGATAATCGCCAGCACTAGCAAAGCCCAAAGAACGGCGATCAGCGCACCAGCGGAAACAAGACGATGGAGATTTTTGTCCGAAGACTCCGCAACCGCACGTCCGACCAAGGTCACGAGGCTGATGGAGAGCCCGGAGCTTAGGAAACCGACAAGCCCCATTAGAGAAAGGGCGATCATCCAGACGCCAACACCACCTTGCCCAATCTGGGAAAGGAGCAGCGGCAGCGTCAGCAACGAGATAAGAGGCCGCGCAACCTGGACTAACAAGCCGACAAATACGGTTGCAGACACGGCATGCAGACCAGCGAAATTGAAGAGTGACCTCACATTGGCGCTCATCAATCGCTCGGATTTTCTCGCAGCCGAACTCGCCGAGCTGGAACACCAACTACTATCCAGTTGGCCGGTACATCATTCGTTACAACCGCGCCCGCGCCGACAATGCAACCTGTTCCCAGCCGAACTCCCGATAGAATGACCGCCCCAGTCCCGATCCAAACATTATCTTCGATCACTACTGGCTTCCGGACCGCAGTAAGGGCAAATATTTTTGCTTCTGGTTCATGGCTCATAGAGGTGATAGAAACATGGCTTGCGACAAGAACTCTATCTCCGATTTCAACTCCACCGCCCCCCCAGATATGTACGAATTCTGCTATCGAACATTCTTCTCCGATCGAGACGAGAGCTGGATTATGGATCACAACGCTCGGGAAGATACCTGTGCGGTAGCCCATTTGGGCAAGACGTGACTTCCAGTAAGCTCGGCGAAAATTAATTCTTATCCCTATCCACAGCCGGCTGCTGACAATCCGGTTCTGGAATCTAAAAAGGAATACTAGTAAGTTGAACGCGAGCTTTTTCACCGCCAGCAATCGGGTAAAGTGACGCTTGGACAATGAGCTAAGTTATCCCGATCCAGCGCGTGCGGAAATTTCAGTGTTCGGGAATCATCGACGCTCACTCGATCGTTGCGATAGAATGTAAACTCCATTACTGGCGGTATAGATATACCGTGTCGAACACGCGGGGGACATACATTATTGGGATGTATATGGACAATATGGTGGTGCCGAAGCAATTTCCGGAAGGTTGCACTTATTAATTTAAATGGGAATGCAGAAAATAGACGGTCAATATTATGAAATTCGATCAGCATGATCCGAAAGCTTCGAAGAACCTCATCACTGGTGTCGAGCAGCACTCTGTACTCGGCGCCTTCAATATCCATCTGTAGGATTCGATCGCCACTGCATTCCGCATCGATATGAGAGCAAAGAGTGTCGAGACGCATGTTGGTCTCATCCTCAAAGACATCTAAAAATTTGGGGACGAAATGGAAATGGCTGTTTTGTATAGGCGGTCCACTAACGGAGGCGTCCGCCATATATACTTCGAGACCGCGATCCGCCATCTCTAGATCGAAGCCGACTTCCGTAGAAACACCTGGGGAAACTGATGCTGTCAAATTCATCAGATCATCAGGCGCGAGGTAGCCGCCGTCGCTTTGACTTCCCAATCGTATCATCGGTCGGGAAATTGCTACCGGCGCGAGCCTCTTCAGTAAAGATTTGACCTCTCCAGGATCTGTCGAAGGCTCAAGGTAAAATCGGTTTCCAGACATTTTCTCAATGGCCGTTTTTGCCAAATACTTAAGTTGCATGTGCGTCTTTCAGTGGGAGGATCATAGTATATCAGAGGCTGTGTGCATTGCCCGCAAACGGACATATTTGCAGCGGGCTATACGGTAATGACCCTGTTGATGTAAAGCTGCCTATGGACAACTTGAGCAGGTCATAAACCGTCGCGTATCTAGTTGAAAACAATTTCTGCACATTCCAAGTTTCAGGCCACCTGCTGCCTTCAAAATCTTATGTGCGTACTAATAGCGGAAAGTTCGCGAGCGCCCCCAGATTGCTTGTTCACCTCGTAAGAAAATTTCGCGGTGCGGATAGGATGTTCTAAACTGGCGGCGTTACCGGCCCCGGTCCAGTGGGCTCTAAACCACATGTTCGCCTGAGATTGGGCGACCCGTCTCACAGTATGCAGGTTATCGAGGGTTGCGCCGGATATCCCGGTGCCGATCCTCATGCATAGGAGACGGGCCATGGACGAGTGTATCACCTACATCGGTTTGGATGTTCACAAGGAGACGATCTCGGTCGCTCTGGCAGTTGGAGGCAGGCGCGGAGAGGTTCGCGAACACGGGCGGATATCGAATACGCCTGCGGCATTGACGCGCCTTTCGAGCAAGCTCTCCCAGTCTGGAAGGACGCTGCGGTTCTGCTACGAGGCCGGACCATGCGGCTATGGCATTCAGCGGCAATTGACTGCGGCGGGGCACGACTGCGTGGTGGTCGCGCCGTCGTTGATCCCGCGCAAGCCGTGAGATCGCATCAAGACGGACCGTCGGGACGCACTATCAGCCGGATCATCATCCGACGCTGGATCCTAGATCGAGGCAGCTCCACGATGCATCAAGTCCGGCGGTAACCAACCCGCGTATCAGAGCATGATCAACCGTCGTTTTATTGACCGTGCCTCCTGCTTTGCCCAGGGCAGCCAGTCCGCCAGAACGCTTGCAAAGGCAAGCGTTTAATTCTTCACATCTGCAGCTTGAAACGGCGAACATGAGAGTGGATTGATTCCCAGTTAGGAATCAGTGATTTCGTGCGGCAATGATGACGTCTGGATCGTAACCATCAGGTGAGTGAGTGTTTGCAGTCGGGACGTTTGGTGTGAAGCTTCGAGGCTAGACTGGGCTCCGTTCTCGCTGATAACATGATGAGCCTACGCAGCCTTTCTCTTGAAATACGGACGCTGGCGACTGCCCTCGGTGGATACCAGCGCGAAGCGCAACATACTCATGAGAAGCGGATTTTGACGTCCTTGCCAAGTTCCTGGGGGAGGCACTGGAAAGGGGTGAGGAAGCCGAGGCATTTTCTCGGAGTGGTGTTGAGACTGATTATGGCGTCCTGGAGATCGGCTTCGGACAGGGTGTCGAGATCGAGCCATCTGGGCAGCCATCGTCGCAATCGTCCGTTGGCGTTTTCGACGCCTCCCTTCTGCCAGGAAGCGTAGGCGTCGCAGAACCAGGTCGACATGCCGAACAGGTCGTCGAGCAGGCGGTGGCGGGCGAAGGCGGTGTCGTTATCAAACGTCACCGAGGAGCGCAGGCCGGGAGCAACACGCCGGAAGACGGCTGTCATCGCTGCGATGGTTTCGGCGGCGGTCTTTCCGTTCAGCCTCGTGGCGAGCGTCACACGGGTCTTTCGCTCATGAAGGACGAGAACCGGGCGAGCGCGCTTGCAGATGACAAGATCAGCCTCCCAATGCCCGACCTGTCGGCGATCCTCGACCTCGGCCGGACGGTCATGGATGGAGCGGCGGTTCTTGATCGTATCGCGTGACAGGCGTGCTCTCATCGGGCGGCGCGTCCTGCGCCGGCGCAGGAGATAGCGCCAGAGCTCCTGGGCCTTCTGCGAGGCGCGATAGACAAAGGCGTAGATGGTCTCGGTGGCGAGCACGCGCAATTTCGGCTCCGCACCATTCTTCAGCCAGCCCGCGATCTGCTCCGGCGACCAGCCTTCCGACAGGCGCTCGATGACGAACTGGCGCAGACGCCCGTCACTCTCGAGCACGCCATCCCGCCTCCTGCGCTCGATATAGGCTCCGTCGGCTACGACCGGCGAATAGTCGCCGCCTGGCAGCGCGTTGCGTTCCAGTTCGCGACTGATAGTCGACCGCGACCGGCCAAGGGTCTTGGCTATGCCCGCCTTCGAATGACCGGCCGCGAGGAGAATGGCAATCCGCTCTCTTTCGGCGGACGAAAGATGCTCGTAGCATGACATGGCAACACTCCCGAAAGGNACTGATAGTCGACCGCGACCGGCCAAGGGTCTTGGCTATGCCCGCCTTCGAATGACCGGCCGCGAGGAGAATGGCAATCCGCTCTCTTTCGGCGGACGAAAGATGCTCGTAGCATGACATGGCAACACTCCCGAAAGGCTTGGAAACCAGCCGATCCTACATCGGCTAGGGGGTGTTGCACCTCGCGCTGGAACTCAGGCCTCGCCAGATGTCGGCTTTGCTGTCGCGGCTGGTGGGTTTGTATGTCGGTGCCGCGACCTAATCTTGATAGTTCA
This sequence comes from Aurantimonas sp. A2-1-M11, assembly GCF_036549475.1. Lineage (NCBI taxonomy): Bacteria > Pseudomonadati > Pseudomonadota > Alphaproteobacteria > Hyphomicrobiales > Aurantimonadaceae > Aurantimonas > Aurantimonas sp. A2-1-M11. The sequence continues at coordinate 5,284 of NZ_JAZHLI010000080.1, forward strand.
GTTGACGAAGCCCAGAGTGCCTCTCGCCTCAGTTCATCTCACTACTTGATTTTGGGTGGGTAAAACTGACCAATCTTGCGGAGCGGTTTCGCGAAAAAGGCATAATCGATAAACATCGTCCTTAGCCACCTTCGGCGCGAACTCAGCGCCTCTAGATTGTGCTCGATGTGAGACCGCAAACTGACAGTGCTCTTACCACCGTGCATCATGTCGACGAGAACGGCGTCCACCACCGAGGTCCGAAAACCATGGACTTCAACTGCACGTAGCATCCAGTCATAATCTGATGCTGTCTTGAGCCTGAGGTCGAAAGGTCCGACCGCATCAACGACCGAGCGTGACACGTAAAAGGTCGGATGCGCAGGCATCCAGCCTGTCCTAAAGCCCGTGGTGGGTTGTGAAGTCGCTCGCCATCCCCGCCTTATAAGTTTCGAGACGTGGTCTGTGACGAAATCAAGGTGTCCATGTACAATCTCAATACGTTCAAGCGCTTCCGCTATGCGCGATAGTGCATGAGCCCCATGATACGTATCATCCGAATTTAGCACGCCGACCGCGTCGCCTCGGTAGAGGGCGAGTCCCTTGTTAAGCGCGTCGTACATTCCCCTATCTGGCTCCGACACCAGGCGGATCCCGTCTTCTCTGTATTCGGACACAACATCCACGGTGCCGTCGGTCGACGCTCCGTCGATGACAATCATTTCTTTCTCGGCGTGATCCTGCGTGAGAAAGCTGTCTAGCGTATGCCTGATAGTCGTCACCGAGTTCCACGCGGGGGTCAAAACCGAAATCTTCATACCTTTTCTTCAGCGTGCATTTAACTGAATGGGGACTTGTTTTTCATCGACGGCGACATGCTTCAAAAACCAGTCATATGTCGACTCCAGTCCCTGTCGCAGGCCGATCGAATGCCGCCAGCCCATTTTTAGAAGCTTCGAGGTGTCCGTCAGCTTGCGCGGCGTTCCGTCGGGCTTGGTGGCATCGAACTCTAGGTCACCATGAAATCCCACTACGGCCTTAATCGTCTCCGCAAGCTCCTGAATCGATGCCTCTTCGCCGGAACCTACGTTTACATGACCATCACCACTATAGTTTACCGCCAGGAAGACTAGGGCATCTGCGAGATCGTCAACGTGCATAAACTCACGAAGCGGCTTGCCCGTGCCCCAGATAGACATTGCCGAAGAGCCGTTCACCTTCGCCTCATGCGCCTTGCGTAGGAGGGCAGGCAGGACGTGGCTCGAATTCAGGTCGAAATTATCCCCCGGCCCGTAAAGGTTTGTCGGTTGAGCGGCAATGAAATCGCAGCCGTGCTGACGCCGATAAGCCTGCGCAAGTTTGATACCGGCAATCTTGGCGATCGCATACCACTCGTTTGTCGGCTCCAGCGGGCCTGTAAGGAGAGCCTCCTCCGGGATCGGCTGCGGCGACATCTTCGGATAGATGCAGGTAGAGCCGAGCAGCACCAGTTTCTCTACACCCGCCAGATAGGCGCCATGCACGATGTTGGCTTCGATCATCAGATTTTCATAAATGAAATCCGCCGGGTGAATGTTGTTGGCATGGATGCCGCCTACCTTCGCCGCGGCCATGAATACGACCTGTGGCCGGTTTGACTGCATCCACTCTTCTACGGCCGCCTGCCGTCGCAGATCGACGGCCTCGCGGCCGACGGTCTGCAGCGCGACATCCTCTTTTGCCAGTCGGCGTAACAGCGCAGACCCAACGAGCCCGCGGTGGCCAGCCACCCAAACGCGTTTGCCTGTGAGGTCGTAGGTTTGGCCTGCCACTGTCTTTTTCCTTGCTTCTCTGGGCGCGAATCCGTTCGACTAAAACTCACGCGCGGCGCGCAGGCCGTGCCCTGTCTTCGTCAAGGCGGCGGAAATCGGCTTCCCTCCTAACCGCGTGAAGATCGGCCTCGACCATTTCCTTCACCATCTCCTCAAGCGACGTGGTTGCTTCCCACCCTAAAAGCCGCCGAGCCTTCGAGGGATCGCCGATAAGCAGATCCACTTCGGTTGGCCGATAGTACCGAGGATCGACGGCGACGATGACAGTTCCCGAACGCGAGTCGCGGCCGATCTCCGCGGATCCCGTACCCTCCCATTCGATCTGTGTCCCGACATGCCGAAACGCGGCCTCGACGAACGACTTCACGGACGCCTTCCGGCCGGTGGCCAGCACGAAGTCGTCCGGCTCGTCATGTTGGACGATCCGCCACATGCCCTCCACGTAGTCACGGGCATGTCCCCAGTCCCGCTCGGCACCGAGATTGCCGAGATACACCTTATCCTGAAGCCCCTGACTGATGGCAGCGACCGCGCGCGTAATCTTGCGCGTCACGAAGGTCTCACCGCGGATCGGGCTTTCGTGGTTGAACAGGATGCCGTTCGATGCGTGGATACCGTACGCCTCGCGATAATTCACGGTGATCCAGTAGGCGTAGAGTTTGGCTGCCGCGTAGGGAGAGCGAGGATAGAACGGCGTGGTCTCCGATTGCGGCACTTCCTGCACTTTGCCGTACAGTTCCGAAGTCGACGCCTGGTAAAACCGCGTCTGCTTGGCAAGGCCAAGGAGTCGGATCGCTTCCAGCAGACGCAGCGTCCCTGTCCCATCGGCATTCGCGGTGTACTCTGCTGTTTCGAAACTTACCTGGACGTGGCTTTGGGCAGCCAGATTGTATATCTCGTCCGGCTGCACTTCCTGAACGATGCGGATCAGGTTGGTCGAATCCGTCATGTCGCCATAGTGCAGCGTAAGGCGGACGCCTTCATCGTGCGGGTCCTGATAAAGATGATCGATCCGCCCGGTGTTGAAGGAGGACGACCGGCGCTTGATACCGTGGACCTCATAGCCTTTCGCAAGCAGAAGCTCCGCGAGATAGGATCCGTCCTGGCCCGTGATGCCGGTGATCAATGCTCGCTTTCTACTCATGCTGCCTGACCTTCCTTGGGAGCGACCCTGTTGTAGGTGTCCTCCAGTCTGATGATATCGTCTTCGCCGAGATAGGTGCCGGTCTGGATTTCGATGAGGACGACGGGCTCACGTCCCCTGTTCGACAACCGGTGCACTGCGCCGAGCGGCACGTAGATCGACTGGTTCGGGTCAAGCGTCTGGACCGCCCCGTTGATTTCGACCTCTGGATGTCCCTGCACGACGACCCAGTGCTCGGCGCGGAAACGATGCTTCTGCAGTGACAGGATGCCGCCGGGTTTCACGACGATACGCTTGACCTGATATCCATCGTCGATATCCAATCGTTCGTAGTTGCCCCATGGCCGAAAAATCTTCAGCGACTCGTTCGCCTCGGGACGCTCTTCCTCCTGCAACCGGAAGACCAGTACCTTGACCTCTTCGGCCCGGTGCTTTGGCGTGACGAGAACGCAGTCGCGCGTGGCGACCACGACCATGTCGTCGACACCGATCGCAGCTGTCAGTCGGCCTTCCGAATGAACGAGATTGTTCCGCCCATCCATCACCATGCCGCTTCCGATGATGGCATTCCCGTCTTCGTCCGATCCAACGGTGCCGCCCACCGCATCCCAGCTGCCGACGTCCGACCAGTCATAGTTTACCGGCATCACAGCGGCCTGCGCGGTTCTTTCCATCACCGCGTTGTCGAAGGCTATCGAGGGTGCGGCACGGAAGCTTTCCGGGTCCAACCGCAAGAAGTCGAGATCGCGCGTCGCCGTGTCGAAGGCGTCGGACACGGCCTTGACGACATTCGGCTCATGGCGATCGACTTCCTCGAGCAGCACGTCGGCCCTGAAAGCGAAGTTCCCGCTGTTCCATAGGTATCCGTCCGCGACATAGGCCCGAGCGATGTCGCGGATCGGTTTTTCGACGAACCGCTCGACGTTGCAGGCGACGGCAAGCGGCTCACCGGGAAGAATATATCCGTAGGCCGTCGAGGGCTGCGTGGGTTTGACACCGAACGTCACCAGACGACCGGCGTCGACGTCTTTCTTCACGCGCTCCACGGCTTCGGCGAACGCTCCGGCATCCGGAATGAAATGATCGGCGGCGAGAACCAGGACTTTCGCGTCTGGCGACCGGCGCCTTGCCTGCAGGCATCCCGCGACGATCGCGGCACATGAATTGCGCGCCTCGGGCTCGAGGAGGATGTCGGCCTCGATTCCGATCTCGAGAAGATCCTCGGCCAGAAGGAAACGATGGTCGTCCGATCCGACCACGATCGGACGGGCATCGAAAACGGCCGACCGGCACCGCAGAACCGTGTTCTGGAAGAGCGAACGGTCACTGCCGAAACAGAGGAATTGTTTCGGCTTCGATCTACGCGATACCGGCCACAAACGGGTGCCGGATCCGCCGCTCAGGATGATCGGGATGAATGCCATTTTTCCGCAGCTCGCCCTAAAAGCTTGGATCAAGTCGAGAGATGGTGGCGGGCCGTATTCAGCTTGACCGAGACGGCGCTCAAGAGGCTCGGCTGGCGAGCAGCATAGCAAAAACCGTCCATGCCCCTTCCTTCAGCCAGCACGGCGAAGTTCGCTCGAACCGCGCAGTTCCCCGGTCTCGGCTCGTCCGACGCGCACATGACGGAAACCACTCGTCGCAAGTTCCGGTCCCTCGTAGATGTTCTTCAAGTCGACCAGCACGGGCACACACATGGCGGTGCGCAGACGTGGCAGGTCGAGCGATCTGAACTCGTTCCATTCCGTCACGATGACGAGCGCATGGGCGCCGTTCGCTGCGGCATAAGCGTCATCACAGAACTCGATATCGTCGCGGATCTTCCTCGCCTGTTCCATCCCGACCGGGTCGAAGGCCCGGATCGTCGCGCCGCCGTCCTTCAATGCCTGAATGATCGATAGCGATGGCGCATCCCGCATGTCGTCCGTGTTCGGTTTGAACGTCAGTCCAAGGAGGGCGATCGTCTTGCCGCGAACGCTCCCGTCGCAGGCCTGCACGATCTTGCGCCCCATGGCGCGTTTGCGCTGATCGTTGATCGCGACCGTTGTCTCGACGAGCCTGACGGGAACGCCAGCATCCTGACCGGTCTTCACCAGCGCCAGCGTGTCCTTCGGAAAGCAGGACCCGCCATAACCAGGGCCTGCGTTCAGGAATTTCGGGCCGATCCGACCGTCCATGCCAATCCCGCGTGCCACGTCCTGGACGTCCGCATCGAGCGCCTCGCAGAGATCGGCCATTTCATTGATGAAGGTGATCTTCATGGCCAGGAAGGCGTTGGCGGCGTATTTGATCAGCTCCGCACTGCGCCGGCCGGTGTAGAAGATCGGCGCGCGGTTGAGCGACAGGGGCCGGTAGACCTCGTCCATCACCTTCTTCGCCCGCTCGTCGTCGGTACCGATCACCACCCGGTCCGGATGCCGGAAATCCTCGATTGCCGAACCCTCGCGCAGGAACTCCGGGTTGGATACGATGGCGAACTCGGCCGCCGGATTGATCTCGCGCACGATCCGTTCGATCTCGTCGCCGGTGCCGACGGGCACGGTCGATTTGGTGACGATGACGGTATAGCGGTGGATCGCGCGGGCGATCTCGGCCGCCGCGGCATGGACGTAGGACAGGTCCGCATGGCCGTCGCCGCGCCGGGATGGCGTGCCGACGGCGAGGAAGACGACATCGGCCGTGGCGACCGCAGCGCCGAGGTCGTCGTCGAAACGAAGCCGGTCGCGCTGGACGCCGGTCTTGACGAGGTCTTCGAGACCAGGCTCGTAGATCGGGATACGGCCATTCCTCAGCTGCTCCAGCCGCTCCGGGTCCTTGTCGACGCAGACGACCGAGTGGCCGAAATCGGCGAAACAGGCGCCGGAGACCAGGCCGACATAGCCGGCGCCCACCATGACGATCTTCATATCAGCTGTCGTTCCCTATCAACGTCTGCATCTGTCGGCGTCGCTTCCCCGCCCAAATGCGCGATAACGCCACGTATCGCACCGATGCGTTGCTTCGAAGGTGCGATAACGCCCCCAATCAGACCATGCCGCAACCCCGTGCCGGCCGCGTCACCGGGCAGAACTCAAGGCTGCTTACGCCGACGCTCGGTTCCACCATCCCGCAAAGCAGCCAAGCCGCCATTCACCCACCGGACCAGCGCCGCAAGGGCAATGGCGGCGGTCAGGCCAAGACCAGTCCCGACAAGGCTCGCAAGCGCGTCGCCCACGCTGAACTGGCGCGTTGGAAAAGCCAGCTGAGCGCATTCCAGCACCGCCGCCGCGATGCACAGAAGAATGGACAACCGCCTGCCCGCCCCAAACAGCAGTCCCGCGGCGAGCGCCACCAGCGCGAAGCCGGCGACATGGCCGATCTTGTCGCCGTCGACGATCCCGCGCGGCACCGGCAGCTGGTAATTGTCGAACAATCCAAACCAGACGACCAGCGCCACCGCAACCAGGAGAAGGACGGCAAGACCGCCAGCCACCCATCGGTTCGATGGCCGGGTGATCCCCCTCACCGCGCTCCCAGCCCGCGCAGCATGATCCAGACGGTCCGGATCGCAACGAAGGCGTCAAGCCAGGGCGAAAAATATTTGATGTAGTAGAAATCGTAATGGAGCTTGCCGAGGACATCGTGCATTTCCACGACATGACCCTGATTGACCTGCGCCCAGCCGGTGATCCCCGGGCGCACGATGTGACGGTAGCGATAGAAGGGCAGCTCCCCCTCATACCAGTTGGAGAGGGCTTTCGCCTCGGGCCTTGGGCCGATCCAGCTCATCTCACCTTTCACGATATTGAGAAGCTGCGGGATTTCGTCGATCCGCGAACGGCGCAGGAACCGGCCGAGACGGGTGATGCGCGGATCCTCGTTCAGTGTCATCGCGTTCTGCCGGGCGTCACCGCCTGTGTGCGAGACATGTGCCATGGTCCGGAACTTGTAGACCCGGAAGACCCTGCCGCGATAGCCGACCCGCTCCTGACGGAAGAAGATCGGCCCCGGCGAATCCAGCGCGATCGCCACCCCGACGACGAGGGTCAGAAGGGCGAAGGCCGGCAGGAGCAGGAGCGCGACCAGGATGTCGAGACCCGCCTTGATCTTGCGGTAACCTGGCGCTGGCTGCAGCGTGCCAAAACTGTTCTCCGAGAGGTGCTCGATGTCGACCCGCCCGGTCAGCGTCTCCAGCGCATGCTTGACGTGATAGACCGGCCGGCCGGCGAGAACCCAGTCGGCAATGAAATGCTCCCATTTTCCCGGCAGATCCGCATGAAAGTCGGCCACCAGCGCGTCGACCGGCCGCGCCGGAAATTCTGGGGCTGCCAGATCGTGAAAGTCGGCGCTCTCCACTTCCGTAAGCCGCGCGACCGAGCCCATTGGAATGACGGCGAAGGAGGCCCGGGTGCGCAACCTTGTCAGCATCATCGCGAGGAAGAACCAGATCACACAGATCGTGAAGCTCGCCAGGAAGAGCGACCTTGTGTAGTCGAGCCGCAAAAAGAAGAAGGCGACAAGCGCAAACCCGTAGGTCGCGGTAAAGCACGGTACGACGTAGGAGGTTGCGCGCACGCCCGGGAAGCGGGTCACCTGCCTGAGGGCGTAGAAGCCCCCCGCCAGGGCCAGAACGACCCCGAAGATCGTGTTCCAGGCACTGCCCGGGGTCGGGATGCCGGGATAGGCCTCATATCGTACGAGGACCGGCATCAGCACGGCGAGGAACAGCCCGGCGGCCAGCTGAAACCACGCACGCGCCAGGACCGACGACGCCCGGTGCCGCAGAGCCTCTGCGCCAGCTAGATCGGACAAATCGGTACCGCGATGCAACTCGCAAAAGACGCAGGATCGATCATGCGACATTCCTTGTCCGTCTTGCACTTGCGCACGGCTACCGCACTCCCCGGTGAAACCGGGAAGTGCGCGCGAATGCGTCATGCGGCGTTCTGCCGAGCCCGTCAGCGGGCGATCAACAGGAACGAACCCGTTTCAACGACCACTGGAACCTGACCGTTCAACAGGTTCAAAAGCACCCGAACCCGTTGCGAGCCTTGCATCCGATCCCATTCGCCGACCATCCCGGTGAACGGACCTTTGTGCAAGGTAACCTTATCACCTTTGCTACCGTGAGTTTCTATTCTGATCAGACCGGCTTCGTCCATAGCCGCTTGCAGGGTTTCGACCATGCCGCGCGGTACGGCAACAGGTCGGTCGCCCGCAGAGATGATGTGCCGCACGCCAACCGTGCCGTTGACGGAGCGCCATCGATCAACGCTAAGGTCCAGCGCGACGAACAGATAACCAGGGAAGAACGAGGCGCGCGTGGTGCTCACGCGCCGCGCGTGTCTGACGGTGCGTTCCTGCATCGGCAGAACGCAGTCGAAATCCTGCCGCTCGAGATGCGCCTTGGCCAGGGTTTCGCGGCCGGGCTGTGTTGCAACGGCGTACCAGCGCCTGGGCGTGTCTGCAATCATCGCCATTTCCTGTCGAGCCAGACGTGCACAGACCCGAAACGTCGCTCGATAGGCCACTGCGAATCGAACGAGCCATGCCTGCCCGGACATAAAAAGCGAGCCTGGTGCTAGCCAACAGCCATGTGGGACCGTGGCGAGGTGTACCCTTCATGAACAGTCTCCGCAGGACAACGCTCCACACCGGGTCGCATCCTGCACCAAACTGCCGTTGTCGACCATACACCATCTCTACAGCCGGGGTGGGCGACCAGGCGAGGCAGGTCTGCGCGCCCCTGCTCACCGCAATATGTCCTGGAACAAGGCGCCGGCACTTGCATGCTGCCGCTCATCGTTGCGATCACTTCGCCTGGCCCCAGGTTTCTGACGTTCCGCTTCGAGGCTCCCGGCAAACCGGCGTGGAAGCCGAGGCATTCGGCGAACTATTCGGCTGAGCCGCCGACGCTACCAAGACCTTTCCGGCTCACCCCCTGACACGGCTGCGATAGCCGACGTCATGTTGCGACTGTTTTCCAAAAGGCAGTCACCAGAGACCAAGGCGACGTGAATATAGCGGAAAGCTGACAGACGAAGCCGCGTGCGCAGATGAGTAGACGCGGCCTGACGCAAGTGCGTGAAGATCCGCCCCGGTTGCAGCCGCCGCTCTCAAATCTCAACCTAGCAGCCTGTCGGACTTAGCGCACGCGAGGGATATCGATTAGAATCGAGAGATTGATTCTCCAGCCATATGACCGGTTCTGCGATGAGCAATTTTCGAATGGTAGATCGT
>NZ_JAZHLI010000081.1:0-13956 GCF_036549475.1 Aurantimonas sp. A2-1-M11
ACCACCTTTCCATCGATCGCCACGACCCCTGCCACACCCTTTGAAAAGCGCTCCATAAAACGCTGAAAGACGCTGCCGAACTGCTCCGGATCGAGCTGGCGGAACAGCCGGCTAAACGTGTCGTGACTGGGCAGACCCTTCTCGAGCTTGAGGAACTCGCGCAGGAACCCCTCTTTCGCCTGGGCGAGCCGCGCGTCCTCTTCCGGGACATCCTCACCAGCCTCGATGCGGCAGACAATTTGGCTGACGGTCAGCATGCGCGTGGTCCTCAGTGCAGCGTCCGGGTGTCTCTCGCCGGGACGTGTGTGTCGTCGTCGACCTCGAAGAGCAATATCGTGCAGCTCCGTCAGCGACGATGGATGGATCCGCATAGACGGTACCTCGCCGCCGTCCTTTGCGACATTCTCGACCTCGGCGACGGCAGCACGCAGGCTGCGCTCCGCACCCGACCGAAGCGCGTGCTCGCGGAGCCAGCCGGCCAACAGGAGAACGGCGACGCCCGCGCCGGGACCAGCGACATGCAGGACCACCGCGGCGGTGGCGACGACGGCCGCGAGGATGGGGCGGCGACTCATTCGGCACCTTGCAGCGCCGAGACCTGCGCTTTCAGGTTTTCGATCTCGACGACCATGAACTTCATTGCCGCGATGACCCCGCCGCCGGAGAACGGGACATCGTCGAGGATGCCCTCGGCTGACATGTAGTCGTAGCACTTCTCCGTCGCGCGGATCGTGGGCCCGACGACCTGCTTCTTGAGGTCGTCCACGATAGCGAGGATGGACCCCAGCTCCCCGGCGACATCCGCCGCCCGAAGGACGTCCTCCGACGGCTCCCAGTCCCCGGTGGGGGTCGTCAGCGAACCCGATCCATGGGTGAGGTCGCGGATATCCCGCATCGACGACCGGATGTCGGGCCCGAAGAACGGAGTCGACGGCGACATGGGGTCAGCGTCCGGCAACGGCGACAGGCCGTCGACGGCGTACGGCGGATTCTCCATGCCGGGCATTGCGCCCGGTTCCGGCTTTGATGATGGCGTCGCGCAGGTCCTGCACCGCCGCGAAAAGCGATACGAGGTCCTCCGGCTTGGTGTACTCGGCCGTGGTGTACACGGTGGGACGGTCGATGAGGGGCGGCTCCGGCTGACCCTGGATCGGCTCGATCCACGCGCCTTCCAGCAACTCGCGCAGGAGCCGCTCCGGAATGCCCCCGCCGATCTCAAGCTGGTGGTCCCTCCACAGCACGGCCAGCTTGGCGGCATTGCCCGTCGACGAGGTCTCCATTTCGAACGGCATGATCAGCCCTCCCGCCGGGTCTGCTGGATCCGGAGCATGCGATCCCTGCGCCGTGCCGCGAATCCGGGCCGGGGGTCCTATGCGGTCCCGTGGCGATGCAGCGCCTCGTTGATCGCGGCATCGAGTCGGGCCTTCTCGGCGAGATCAGCCTCGATCTCGAGCCGGCGGTTGGTCTTGTCGTCCATTGATCAGGTCTCCCGGTGCGCAACGGTGGGCACGCACGCCATGCGGATCTCGCCGCCGGCCGGCGCGGCATCGCGGTCGCGAGGGAGGTCGCCGCCGCCGCGAACATGGCGCGAGTGGCGATGCCGCGCACATCGGCGGGGCGACATTCGATCAGCCCGTCGACAGGAGCCGCGCATGACAGGTGGATCAGGGTGTAGAGCGTGGTCAGGAACATCGTCGCCCTCCCGGGGTGTAGTCCTAGGAGGCGCGTCGGCATGCAAGATTCCAACACCGCGTGATCCGCGCCCATTGCTCACCGCATGACAGGAGTAATGGGCGCGAACATCACTCTGCCGAGTCTCCGGACGACCAGAAGCGGCGCTCCGCAGCGGCCCGTCGGCGGCGTGCCTTGGCATCGTCCGGCAGCGTGTAATGAGCCAGCCTCGTGTAGGACTCGGCAGCGTCGAATCCCTGCCGGGTGAGGTGCCTGTGGGCCGTTCACATGAGCCGCTCGTAGACAAGGGCTTCGGGATCCTCTGGAGCCTTGCGCACCATCGCCGCGAGGCGCCGCACGGCGACGGCCAGGGACTGCGCGACGACCCGCGTTTCGGGTGCGCCGCGCGATCCGGCCGTTCCAGGCTTCGCGCGCTCGCGCAGCCGTGCCCGGTACCTTCGCTGCTCCTCCGCATGTCTCGTCGTCATTGCACCGTACTCCCCGCTCACCGCGTGAGGTTTGAGCTTGACCCACGGGCGTGCAAGCGACGACGGCGACGGGGATCAGGACGCCGGCGTAGAGAGCCGCTCGGGGGTCAGCACCCGCGGCCGCAGCGTTCCGGCCCGTGCTCGCATGCGCGTTGACGATGCGACGCCTGGGCGCCCCGGGAAAGCGGTGTGAACGGCTCGCGCGATCGCGTCGGCGCCGGGACCGCCCACGGCGAGCAGGAGGATCGCGGCGTTGGAGAGGGCGATCCTGATCGCGTCGTCCGTCGCCTCCGGTCGGCCAGCTTCGGCCGAGGCCCGCTTCCGTTCGCGGTGCCTGCGCTGGGCTTCCCTGTTGTACGTGGCGCGGTCCTCGGCGGACATCTCGCGCACGGATTTCGGTCGGCCTTCTTGGGCAGCCAGCGCGGTGTACAGCGCCGCCATGGCTGCGGTTTGCTGATCTGCCGTCGTCTTCATCTCGGTGTCTCCCCTGCTTCAGACCAAGGGTGCTTCGCCGGCGGAATTCAGACAAGCGATGTTTGACAGGTAAAACGCAGAATCGTTGGCGCGTATTGCAGGGCTTCCATCCGGACGAGACCCCTCGCGGTAGCGTCGGCCCGCGCGCGAGCGGGGATCCCTATCTCCCTCCGGCGCGGGGCTTCCTCTGCGCGGAGCGCATGGAGACTTCACGCGCGAGCGTCGGCTGCTGCGGGCGTACGGAGTCGACAGACGTCCGGGGGATGACTGACGCGTAGCGATCGCTCAACGTTCGTGGGAAGGGCGCGACGCTCGTCTCTCTCCACGCCCTGACCAATACCCCGCGAAGCGGACGGCAATCAGGAGACCCTAGCGGAGCTTGTTGTCGGCTGGCTCGCGCGCAGGATCCCTACGGCGCGAGCGGGAAGACTCCTAGCAGGGGCGGAATCCCAAGGCGCGAGAGGGTCGTTGGATTCTACTTGGTATCAGGGCAAGGCGGTGGTGGATTTTCCTCGGTATGCCTACGTTTTTGCGAACCATTTCATCGCGCATCTAACGGCAGCGGCGCCATTTGATCGCACATCTAACGGGAGTGCGAACTGACGCGCGAGCGAGCCGCGAACTCACCCGCCGAAGGCAAGGGATGCATCCGCCGGCGGAGCCCCTGGTTGACTCCTACTTAGTATCGCAAACCCAAACGGTTGACGGGGTCCCTCTGCCGCTCACCAGATCGAAGGCATTTGATCGCGCATCTAACGGCGCGCGGCGTATTTGCTCGCATATCTAACAGCGTCGCTTGCGCCTCACACCCACCGGGTTCAGCATTTGATTACACGACGCCCGAACGATGCGACGGAATGGGAGAGACAGGATGGCGGTACAGAGGTTGAGGCGGAGGCGGGTGCCCACGACGCCGTACGCGCGGCTCGAGAATGCCGCCGTGGCTGCGGTCGTATCCGAGGGTGGGGAGATCGAGGGGCGGGAGAGCGGGCTCTATAACCCGGCTCCACGGGGGAGCGTCGCAAAGGCATCGGCCAGCGTCGGCGCCTTCCGCTCGATCGCCCCCCAGTCGCCCCGGCCGGCGGAGATGCTCGACACCGTCACCGTCAAAGGCGACGGGATGCTCTCCGCTCGAGACCTGGCGATCCACGAGTACCTCGTCGCCGCCGCGTACGAGGCCGCCTATATCGCATCGTGGCAGGGTACGGAGCGTGAGGTCGTCGGGCAGGAGGTCGAGGTGCCGATGAAAGGCATCCTTGCGTTCCTCGGCACCTCCGCCCGGCGCGCCCACGTGTTGAAGTCGGTCGCCGCGCTGAACAGGACCTCGGTGTCATACAGCATCCCCGGGGGGCGCACGGTGACCGACGTCCCCCTCCTGGTCGGCTGGCACGAGGCGGACGCGGAAGCCGATGTCGTCCGGTTCTCGCTTCCGTCGCGGGTTTGGTGGCTGCTGGCAAGCCAGCCGTCTTACGCGTACCTCGAACTGGCCGCGCTCGCGACGATGACGTCGCGCTACGGCATTCATCTCTACCGTCACCTGGCGCTTCGCATGAGCCGGACGCGCTGGGATCCGATGGAGCCAGATACGGTCCTTCACTACAGCCCGGAGGAAGCGGCTGCCGCCATCGGCTACGACGAGGCGCCGATGCAGGTGGGGCGACTGACGACGGCACTGAAGCGCGCCGTTTCGGATCTTAAGGAGGTCCGGCGCTTCCGCGTCGAGTACGCCGCGCCGCGCCGCAGAGCCGCGAAGGGAGCTCCGATCTCCGCGTTCGTCCTGCAAATCGCGATGCTGCCCCCGCAGGTCGAGACGGCCAAGCTGGGTGGCATCCATAAGTCGGCGAAGCCGTTCACCGGCGCGCCGGACGTGCCGGATCTTCGGGTTAATTCGCATGTTTGGGACAAGGCCTCGGAACTCGCGCGGCAGCAAGGCCGGCGTATCCCGCCGAATCACATCTCCGGCGCTTGGTTCGGCTCTCTCCACGAAGCGTACGAGGGCGGGCCGACGGATAGGGACGCCGCCCGGAAAGAATACCGGGGCGCAGCCCTCCTTCGCGCGATCCGGGCGCACGGCCCGGACCGGGCGGCGTTCTCCTGGTTCACGGAGGAGCTAACAGATCCGGACCTGCTTGCGGAGTTCGAGGGCGTCGAGCGGCTTAAGACGATGCAGGAGTACGTCGCGGCCGGCGAGAAGGCCCGGCGTATCCGCCTCCGGGACTACAGGCATGGTGACCGCAAGCAGCGGGCGGCGCGGCTGCCAAAGCTGACCCGCGAGCAGCGGTTTGCAAAAGCGGTGGCGAAGGTCGAGGCCGGCAAGGCAGAGCGCTTGAAGCGTTTCGCCGATGCGACAGTAGCGGAGCTAGACGTCGCCTACGACGGCATCAACGACGCGAGACGAATTGCTGACGACTTCACGCGCCGGACCTGGCGGGGCGACCGACTGATCGAGCTTCGTCTCAGCCACCTGGTACGCGACGACATCGTCACGGAGGTCATCGGACGCTACCCGGCATCGGTCGACGACCTCGAGTCGCTGCTCTCGCGGCCGGATATCATCAGTGGCTACCGCCCGATCTACGATCCAACAGTCGAAGCGCCGCTCGTCACGGGACCACGCCGTCCCGCTTTTCTTCCCGGAAGCAAGCCGTGGGAGGTCGTAGGCGGGACGACCAAAGAGCCGAGCGATGACGATTGACGATCGCTCCCCGTTAACCCTGCCGGCGTCCGCGTCCGGAGGGTCCTCGACGCCGCGCCGCCGGCCGGCTAACTCTAACCACCTAACCGGAGACCGACCCATGGGACACCTCTCGATACGTAGCTGACCGCCAGTCAGTCTCGCTGTCGCACTTACGCGACGGTCGTATCAGAGGAGATTTCCGATGTCGCACCACGACAATTCCCGCCCAATTCCGTTCCCCCAGCGCCGCCGACTCGACATCCGCGCGCTGGCCGACCGCACCGCCCTGTACGATGCTCAGGACGCCGCGCCGGGGCCGCGGCTGACGGACGACTGCCCGGTGCTGCGTCTGTGGTCCGTCGCTCGGATGGGCGGTTGCCCCTGCATCATGGGCGTCGACGATTTCGGCCACGTACTGTCGATCGAGATCCAGGCTTACGCCGCAGACGGCACGTGGGCGCGGCGACTTGACGGCAGCTACGTCCGCCTCCGGGAACCGTGGCCGCTGCCGCTTGCTCCGGAGGCCGGACGATGAGCCGGACGCCCATGACGGACCGCGAGCGCGCCAATGTGGAACACTCCCTGGCGCGCTACGAGAGTCTCTGCGCCGACCTGCGGGACACCCTCCTTCACGGATGGCCGTCACCTGATCTGCTGGAGGAGAAGGGTACACCGCTCATCGACCTTTGGCGGTTCGGCAGCCGCGGAGTGATCATTCTTGAGGGGGAGGTCGCGTCGCATCCGGTCCTCGGCGCCGGATGGACGCGGACTTCGCCGCTTCTGGCGCTCTCCGTCCGGGCGGGCGTCGGGCGCACCCAATCGCGCTGGTACCGTCTGGGTACGCCCCTCCAACAGGTGGCCGACGCGCTCGGGGCCCAAATCGTCGACGGAGGCCCCGAATGAAGCCTTTTGACATCAGCCCCGAACAGCGGGAGCTGCTCATCTGGGATGCGGAACGCTACGAGCTTGTCGCCCGAGGGGTTCGAGAGATCGCGGAATTCGGGCGTCCCTCCGACATCGCGCTCGCAAGTTCCCCGGTAATCGAGGGATGGGGCTTCGAGGCGCTGGTGGGTAACGAACTCGTCGGCGCATGGAAGCCGGCAGGAAAGCCTACCCTCGTCGCAGGCCGCGCCGGTCGCGTCATCCTCAATGCTTCCGATCTGTCGGCTGTCCTGACTGAGCAGGGCTGGTATCGCCTTGGCGCACCGAACGAATCCCCGGTCAGAAGAACGGAATTGCCGCGATGACCGCCATACGACCTCGCATACGCCCGCTTTGACGGCATCCGGTCTCCCTCCGGGTGCCTCGACACCCTCGAAAGGAGACATCCTGATGTCCGATAACCCATCTGATCTCCGCGAACGCTTTCCGGCCCTGCTCCGCGATGCGTTCGATATTTCACCCCCGCCGGGTTGGGTGCCGCTGGTCGCGCGTCTGCTCGAGCGCGTCGACGCCGCGCTCGCGTCGGAGGATCGCCAGCACTTCCGGATTTCGCAGATCAAGGAAAAGTTCGGCGGTTTGCGCTGCTACCACAACGGCGGCGAGGACATCGAGACGATGGTCGACGCCGCAGACGAGGAGGCGCAGCGGACGTGCGAGGTCTGCGGGGCCCCCGGGCGCAAGCGCACGGGCGGCTGGATCACTGTGCGCTGCGACAAGCATGCGGAGGTCTGATGATGCGTATCTGGATCTTGTCCGACCTCCATATCGGCGCCGGCGGCATGGACATCGAGATCCCGGAGGCGGATGTCTGCGTCTGCGCCGGGGATGTGTCCGACCCGGTGCTCGGCTCGATGCGGTGGCTGAGCCAGCGAATTGGGTACCGTATGCCCGTCGTCTTCGTCGCGGGGAACCATGAGTTCTATGGCGACTCCGTCGCGCACGGCCGCGCGGTGGCGCATGCTCATCCCGTCGACGGCGTGCATTTGCTCGACGACAGTAGCGTGGTTCTCGACGGCGTGCGTTTCGTAGGGGCGACACTCTGGACCGATTACGCGCTGTCCGCGGCGGGCAAGGTCGGCCGCGAGGCGGATCTGGAGATCGGACATTCGATGGACATCGCTGAGCGGCTGCTCGCGGATCATTATACCGTGCGCGTCGGTGACGGGGGAGGCCTGGTCCGCCGTTGGATGCCGCACGACGCGCGCGCGATGCATCAGCGGAGCCGGGCGTATATTGAAGAGGCGCTCGCGACGCCATTTGAAGGACCTACTGTCGTCGTGACGCACCACGCGCCGCATCCGCGCAGCGTGTCGTCCGAGTTCCATGAGAGCCTGCTGAACCCTGCTTTCGTTTCGGATCTTACCCCGGTGATCGAAGTGGGTCGGCCCGACCTGTGGGTGCACGGTCACGTCCATTCGGCGCACGACTATAGGGTCTCTGACACCCGGGTCGTCTGCAATCCTCGGGGCTACTCGCACGAGAGGTCCGACTGGGATCCTGGACTCGTCGTCGAGTTGGATCGTCGCTCGGGGGGAGGATCCCGATGACCCGCCGCCGGGTTTCCTGCAACTCGAAGCAGGAAAGGGAGTCTCGCGCTGAACGTCAGGCCTTGCTCGATGATGCCAGAGAGCGGGCGCGTCGGCTGATCGTTGAGAGCCGGGCGCAGAGGCAGCGGGACATCGAGGGCTGGACGTCCGTCGGTGAGCTGGCGGACCGGATCACCGTCGCCGTCGAAGAGGCGCGCCGGGGGCCGGCAATGTCGGTGGAGGAAGCGCTTGCGATGATCGACGGCTTTGGCGAGACGAGGCACTGACGCAGGTCCAGAAAACAGAAAGAGACGAAATTCTACTTCGAATATGCACTCGTCACTTTGATCGGCGTCGTCCCTGTCAACAATTTGGGCATAAGAGAAATGAAACCCCGTGAGGTCAAAGCAACATTCGGATGCAAGCCGAGTTGACACCGCGACGGAAACAGGGGCAGCATTCTGAATGACCGAAGCGACCCATCAGTTAATTGTTGACACAATCGACGTAGACTTCAGCCCGATCTTGGACCCGCACCCGGACGCGCCGATCCCGCTTGTCGTCGCGGTGTGCCTGCCTGAGCTGGGCGGACTGGGTTTTGAGCGAGGGCCATTCTGGACTGTAAAGCGGTTGCGGGGCGCCATCGCCCGCGGCGAGCTGCGGCCCATGCGGGTCGGGAAGAACCTGTTCGTGACGCGGAACGGAATCCGTGAGTGGAGAGAAGAATGCCGCGTCCGAGAAAGCCAGCGCGACTTTGGCTCGAACCTGAGCGCCGAGACAAGGCCGGGCGGGTCACCCACGTTGCGACCTGGATCATCCGGGACGCCGACGGCAAGCACCGCACTGGCTGCGGCGCGGCTGACCTTCTCGGCGCTCAGAGAGCGCTCGCGGACCACATCGCCCGGCAGCACGCCGGCGCGGCGCATGTCCCGAACAAGTCCGCCGACGGCACCCTGATCGCCGACGTCCTCGCCTACTACGTCAAGGACGCGGGCGACGAGATCCGGAGGCCGCAGGAGCTTCTCGCCCGCATGGAGAGGCTCCTGTCGTGGTGGAGCGACAAGAGCCTCGGCGCCTTGAACCGCGCGTCGTGCAAGGCGTACGAGCGCGACCGTGGATCGAGATCTGCCGCGCGCCGTGAGCTGGAAGACCTGCGCTCGGCGGTGAACCTCTACATCGCCGACGGTCTCTGTCGGGAGGCGGTGAAGGTTACGCTGCCGACGAAGCACAAGGCGCGCGTCGCGCACTTCACGCGATCTCAGGTCGCCCAGGTGGTCTGGCATTGCTGGCGCAGCCGCGAGACGCAGACGATCCACGTCGGCGCACGCAAGGGTGAGCCCGTCCTCACCGACAAGCGGCCGCTCCGGCACCTTGTCCCGTTCATCCTGACGGCCGTCTACACCGGGACCCGGTCCAGCCGGATCTGGCAGGCATCGTTCGAGCCGGAGCAAGGCCGACCGTGGGTCGACCTCGAGGGTGGGGTCTTCCACCGCCTCGCCGACGGCGAGGAGGAGATGGCGAACAAGCGCGCCGGCACGATCGCCATTCCCGACCGCCTGCTCGCGCACATGCGGCGCTGGCGGCGCGGCGGCTTGCTGCCGAACGGCCGGGTTCGCCTCGGTCAGGCGTTTCTCTGCGAGTACCGGGGTCGACCCGCCGACCCGAAGCGCGCGTTGGCGGGTGTGATGGACTCCGTCTTCGGGCCGGACCACGGGTTCGTCAGGCATACCTTCCGTCACACCTGCGCGACGTGGCTCATGTGGGCTGGCGAGGACATCAACGATGTCGCGGCCTACATGTCGATGACGCGAGAGATGGTCGAGAAGGTCTACGGTCACCACCACCCTGATGCCCATTCGGCCATCGGGGAGTCGTTCTCGACGGGCAAGGCGGGCCGTCGCGTCGGACGGAACAGGCGCGAACGAAACGAGGCACCGCGACAGTTCGCGACAGAAACACCGGGAACAAATCGGGATGAAGGGGGAATGGCCAGCCGCGCAACCCCTTACGAGACAGGGGTTCCTACATGAGACCCTATTGTTCGGGACGAGGGGGTCGCAGGTTCGAATCCTGCCACTCCGACCAGCATTTCCAATGGTTTTCCGATTTTACTGCTTCTCACGGCGACAGGTGCGGCGACAGGTGATGGTCATCGGACGGCGGGTCTGATCTGGGCTTCAGCCTCGCGCCCGTCCGACTCACGAACTCCTGGACTGAATCGCCGTTAGCGGCGAGGCCCATCACGATGGCGTTCGTTTCCTCGCACCCTATGGCTGGGTCATCAACGCAAGCCTCGCCGCGACAGGAACCACTCACCCGGTCCTGGCCGCCCGTGCCGCGACCGAGGCTCCGGAGATCGCATCGGTTCGGGACCGACTGGCGACCCGACACGCCGTGGTGCCGATGCTGGTCGAAGACCCGATCGGTGCAGACCGCTTGCGCGCGCTGGTCGGCCGGGACATCCGTCATTGCCTGAATCCAAGAGGTAAAACTTCGCCCATGTCTGCATTTGAACGTTATCTCTCGGTTTGGGTCGCGCTGGCGATCATCGGCGGGCTCGCGCTGGGCCAGATCGCGCCGGGGCTCGTCAGGTTTCTCGCCGGGCTGGAATACGGCTCGGTCAACTTCGTCGTCGCGATCCTGATCTGGTTCATGGTCTATCCGATGATGGTGGCGGTGGACTTCAGTTCGTTGGCGCGCGTGCATGAACGCCCCAAGGGCATGATCATCACGCTCGCGGTGAACTGGCTGATCAAGCCCTTCACCATGGCCGCCCTTGGCGTCCTGTTCTTCGAGTGGATCTTCGCGCCCTTCATCGAGCCAGGAACGGCCGGCCAGTACATCGCGGGCCTTATCCTGCTGGGGGCAGCGCCCTGCACGGCCATGGTGTTCGTCTGGTCGCAACTGACCAAAGGCGACCCGAACTACACGCTCGCCCAGGTGTCGCTCAACGACGCGATCATGGTCTTCGCCTATGCGCCGATCGTGGCGCTGCTCTTGGGCATCACCGACATCACCGTGCCGTGGGAAACGCTTGTGCTGTCGGTGGGCCTCTATGTCGCCATCCCGCTGGCGGCGGGCATCATGACCCGGATGCTCATGACCCGAGGGACTGCCAATCCGGCGCAAGCCGAAGCGGCGGTGAGCGACTTCACGGCGAGGATCAAGCCCTTCTCGATCGCGGGCCTGCTGGCAACCGTGGTGCTGCTCTTCGGCTTTCAGGGCGAAGTGATCCTCAGCCAGCCGCTGGTCATCGTGATGATTGCGATCCCGCTGCTGATCCAGTCCTACGGCATCTTCGCGGTGGCCTACTGGGCGGCCAAGGCATGGCGCGTGCCGCACAACGTGGCCGCACCCTGCGCAATGATCGGCACGTCGAACTTCTTCGAACTCGCCGTTGCCGTTGCGATCGGGCTGTTCGGCCTGACCTCCATCGCGGCGCTGGTCACCGTGGTGGGCGTCCTGGTCGAGGTGCCTGTGATGCTGTCGCTCGTCTGGTTCGCCAACCGCACCCGGCACTGGTTCCCGGCCGAGGAAACCGCGATCCGGGCGTCCAGAACAAGGGAGCAGAACTGATGTTTCGTACCGCCCTGATTTCTCTCGACTACTCCGCCGCCAGGGCCCATTGCTCGACTGTCTGGCCGACTTGCGCGACATCGGCGTCGCCCGTGTGATCCTGACCCACGTCGTGAAGGTGGGATACGGCCAGGGCGCGTCCTACGGCAACAAGGATGCCCTGGAGGACTGGCTGCGGGGTCGTGCCGCGCCGCTGCGCGAGGCAGGACTGGAGGTCGATGTCGACATACGCGCCGCTGGCGAGGTGGCAACGGACATCCTGGCCGCAGCCAGCGAGCATGACGCCGACCTGATCGTGATCGGTTCGCGCGGACAGAACATGATCCGCGGCCTGTTCCTGGGCTCGGTCGCGCGCGAAGTGATCCGGCTGAGCACACTGCCAGTACGTCTCGAATGGATCGAGGCGACGGGCGATAATGGTGACGCAGCCTGCGAGAGGACCTGTCACGCCGGCCTGCGACGCCTGCTTCTGGCGACGGACTTCTCGCCGCAGGCTAGCACTGCCGAGGCGGCCGCGGCCCAGCTCGCTCCCCACGCCGGCATCGTCGATCTGCTCCATGTCGTCAGCCCGTTCGACACCGCTCGCTATGCACGCTGGTCCGTGATGGCCCGGGCCGCCCTCGACGACATCGCCCAGGAGATCGCCGCCGCCGGTGGCAAGGCCGAGGTGCATCTGGCCGATGGCAAGGCGTCCGAGAAAATCGCGCGGGCTGCCGCCGGAGACGACGTCGACCTCATCGTCGTCGGCAAGCACGGCGCGAGCTGGGTGGAGAGCATGACGATCGGCTCGACTGCGGCCAGACTATGCGAAATCGCGCGCCGTCCCGTGCTGATGGTGCCGCTCAAGTCCAGCGAGGTCTGAGACCATGCGTATCCTGTTTCTTTGCGTCGCCAACTCCGCCCGAAGCCAAATGGCCGAAGGGCTGGCCCGCGCGATGCTGCCCGACTCCGTCGAGGTCGCCAGCGCCGGCTCTGCCCCAAGCCACCTGAACCCGCTGGCGGTCGAAGCCCTGTCCGAGGCCGGCATCGACATCTCGGGCCACCGGTCCAAACCGATCGAAGACGTCTCGCCCGAGACTGCCGACCTGATCGTGACACTCTGCGCCGAAGAGGTCTGCCCGGTCGTCCCCGGCCGCGTGCAGCGTCTGCACTGGCCGATCGCCGATCCGGCAATGACGGGCGATCTTGCCGCCTTCCGCACTGCCCGCGATCAGATCAGGGCGCGGATCGAGGTTCTCTCGCACCTGATCGACCTGCCCGAAGGGCCGACGGGCACCGAGTTCCACGCAAGCCTTCGCGTGCGTGACCTCGCGGCAAGCACACGCTTCTACGCCTGGCTGCTGTCGACCTGGCCGAAGGATTGGACCGCTCGCTACGCCACCTTCAACCGTCCCGACCTGAACCTCAACTTCGTTCTCATGGTCGCTGACGGCAAGGATCTGCACCACGACACGCTCTATCATCTGGGGATCGCGCTGCCCGATCGCGCGGCGGTGATTGACGCTTACCACCGCGCCGTGGCTCTGGGCGCCCATGTCGAGAAGCCCCCGCGCACGACCTGGAAGGGCACGCCGCTACACGAGCTGTGGCTGACCGACCCCGATGGCACCCTGATCGAGGTCTATGCCCGCCTGACGACTGAGGAACTGGCGCAGAAACCCGCCGACGAGGCGCCGGAATATCTCGTGCCGGGAACAGGGCCGGCAACGGCCGCCTGAACAAAAATCCCGCAGGCTACGCGCGGAGGAAAGGATATCAAAATGCCTCCAAGTCCGAAGCACCAGCCTGTCGAACCCATTGCCAGGCGTCGTTGGCGGCTGGAAGAACGGCTAGAGGCGAGCGGACCGCGGCGCAGATGGTTCGCAACCCTCGCCGGGCTCGTGGCGGTCGTATCGATCTGGCGCGGAACGTGGCTTTTGATGGACCTCTATGTCTTCCCGTCATCGCCGGTGCTCAGCAGCGTCGTCAGCATCGGAGCGGGTATCCTGCTTCTGTTCACTGCGGGTATGAGCCTTGATGACGCCGCATAACCATCGGGCCCCGCGCACCTTCAGCCAAAGCGCGACTGACCGGCGTAAAGCCGGAAAAACCTGATTGAGGAAAAGTCATGTTGGAATTCCGCGTCTCCGCCCGCCGCATCTACAGCCCCAAATCCGAGGCCACCACGAAGGATGCGCGCGAATCGTCCTCGATACCGACATGGCGGGCCGGACCGATGCGTTCAACCCGGCCGAGATGCTCTGGCCAGCCTCGCCGCGTGCATCCTGAAAGGCACGGAACGTGTGATCCCGATGCTGGGTTTCGACCTGCGTTGCAGCGAGGTGAGCCTGCACGGGGTGTGCCAGGACAGCCCGCCAAAGATTGATCCCGAGGTTCAGCACGGGCTCGAGGGCGAAGGCCGTGAAAACCTGAATTGTTGCCGACCTTTCAGCCCGTGTTCGAATCGCAATTGGCGATTGTCGAGATTCATCGCGGCTGCGGTGTGGGGGCAGGGCTCCGAATGCATATTTCATGCCGTCGGATCGAGGAGTTTTGCGAGGTAGTCGGGAGACCAGCCGGCGAGTTTTCGCCGCGATTTGAGGGACTTTTTGTCGGTGGCACT
>NZ_JAZHLI010000082.1:0-13739 GCF_036549475.1 Aurantimonas sp. A2-1-M11
CACGGCATCCTCCCAACGGCGAAAATCCGCCGGCCAAGCGAAGAATCCATCGCAACCGCAAACGCAAGTGAACAATCAGACTACAAAAATTTCCAAATGCGATTCCCCTGGCCCGACGGGGCTTCGCGGTTGCCATGGCGGGCAAAACTTGCCAGCATCGCCGCCATAACAGGCATGCCTGTCATATGGGCGACGAACGCCGTGGCATGCCATCCACCCACGAAGAGGTCTTCATGCGTCTTACCCGTACTCTCGCCCTTGCCGCCACCGTTGCCGCCCTCGCCATGGGCCACGCCCAGGCGCAGGACAGCGATGCCGACAAGGACTGGTCGAAGGTCGTCATCGGCACCGAAGGCGCATATCCGCCGTTCAACTTCCTCGACGCTTCCGGCGAGCTGAAGGGCTTCGACGTCGATATCGCCAAAGCCCTGTGCGCCGAGATGAAGGTCGAGTGCACCTTCGTGACCCAGGATTGGGACGGCATCATCCCGGCCCTGCAGAACGGCAATTTCGACGCGATCGTCGCCTCGATGTCGATCACGCCGGAGCGTGAGGAGCAGATCGCCTTCACCAACAAATACTACCAGACCCCGCCGGCGATCGCCGTGCCGAAGGATTCGGACATCACCGACGCGACCCCGGAGGCCCTGGCCGGCAAGGCGATCGGCGCGCAGACCTCGACCACTCACGCCCGCGCTGCGGAAAGCTATTTCCCGGACGCCGACGTCCGGCAGTATCCGACCGCCGAGGAATACAAGCTCGACATCGAAAGCGGCCGCGTCGACGCGGTGGTGGACGACGTCGTGGTGCTGGACGAATGGCTGAAGAGCGATGCCGGCGCCTGCTGCAAGCTCCTCACCACCCTGAAGGCCGACCCGGAGATCTACGGCAAGGGCATCGGCATCGGCCTGCGCCAGGGCAACGACAAGCTGGCCGGCATGTTCAACGACGCGATCGCCGCGATCCGCGAGAACGGCACCTATGACGAGGTGCAGAAGCAGTATTTCGACTTCGACGTCTACGGCGAGTAAGCGCCGGTCGCATTACCTGACAAGCCGCGGCGGAGCCATCCGCCGCGGCTTTTTCATGGGCTCACAGCCCGGGTCAGCCGAGATCGTATTGCCACTCGGAAGGCCGGAACGCATAGGCGGCGTCGCCCGAGCCCTTGACCACATGGCCGACGCTCGGGAAGGCGAGGTGCATGCCGGCGATCCGCGTGCGATTGGCGGCGACCTCCTCAAACAGTGCCTGGCGGGTCGCGATAGCCGTGGCCGGATCGCCGTCGAAGGCAATGCCGACGCCCGGGCGCGGAAACTGGATCGCCGCCGCATGGACGAGGTCGCCCCAGACCAGCAGGCCGTCCTCGCCCTCGCCGATCATGTAGCCGCAATGGCCCGGCGTGTGGCCGAAGAGTTCGCGCGCGGCGATGCCCGGCACCACCTCGCCTGCGGCGTCGAAGGTGCGGACCTTGTCGCCGGCCGCCTCCATGGCGCTGCGCGCCGTGTCGAAGAACCCCCGGGCCGATTCCGGCGCGGCATCGCGGTTCTCGATGCTGGTCCAGAAATCGAATTCGGCCGTGTGGACGTGCACGGTGGCGTTCGGAAAGGCCAGCTTGCCGTCGAGGACGAGCCCGCCGACGTGGTCGGGATGCAGATGCGTGAGCAGCACGGCATCGATGTCCGCCGGCGCGATGCCGGCCGCCTCCAGCCGATCCTGCAGCTTGCCCATCTGCGGGAAGGCCCCGGCCCCCCCGGTGTCGATGAGCACCGTCTGCTCGGGCAGGTGCACGACATAGGCGTTGACGCCCGTGGTCACCGGGGGCGCGTCCTGGAAGGCCTGTTCCAGCAGGCGCTCGGCTTCGTCCGCTTCAATGTTCGACAGAAGCGAGATGTCGAGATCGAGATAGCCGTCCGACACGGCGGTGACGATGGCATCGCCCACCTTGATCTGCTGGACCGGCAGTACCTGGCTGGTCGGTACGGGCGCCTTGGCGGCGGCCGGCAGCACGCCGAAGCGCAGGAGGACGGGGGCGCTTAGCGCCCCGGCAACGAAAAGGCGGCGGGAAATGGGCATGGCGCGGGCTCCTTCATGGTTGGGAGATGAAAAATATCGCCGCGCCCGGTCAATGCAATGAAACGGAGTGTCCTCGCGGCTTGATGATCCCGCCGGTGGCGGCTAACCATGGATTTTGATGGATCAGTACTGGACGCTCATCGGCTTCGGCCCCACGGGATGGGGAGACGACATCGCCTGGGGCGTCCTCGTCACCGTCTCGCTCGCCCTGGCGACGCTGCCGATCGGCCTGGTCTTCGGCTTCCTGCTGTCGCTCGCCAAGCAGTCCGACGACCGCTACCTGACCCTGTCGGCCGATATCTACACGACGATCTTCCGCGGCCTGCCGGAGCTCCTGACCCTGTTCGTGGTCTATTTCGGCGCCAACGGCCTGCTGCGCTCGTTCACGCAGGCAACCGGGCTGCCGGATCTGGCCCTGTCGAGCTTCGTGTCCGGCATGATCGCGCTGGGCTTCGTCTTCTCGGCCTTCGCCAGCGAGGTGTTCCTCTCCGCCTTCCGTGCGATTCCCCCCGGCCAGCGCGAGGGCGCGGCGGCGCTCGGCCTCAGGCCGTCGCGGATCATGCTGCTGGTCATCGTGCCGCAGCTCATCCGCATCGCCTTGCCGGGCCTGGCCAATCTGTGGATGAACCTCCTGAAGGACACGGCGCTGGTCTCGGTCATCGGTCTCGCCGACATCATGCGCCAGGCCGGCATCGCGGCGCGGGTGACCCGCGAGCCGTTCCTGTTCTTCGGCGTGGCGATCGTCCTCTATCTGGTGCTCACCATGGCCTCCTCGGTCGCGATCGGCGGCATCGACCGCTGGGCGAAGCGCGGGGACATGGCGAAATGACGCAAGCCGCAATCGCCGCACCACCCATCGCGAAGCCGAAGCCGAAGATCGGCGGGCTCGTGGCGATCGGCATCTGGATCGCCATCTCCATCGGCTTCGCGCTCTACATCGTGCGCGGCTTCGATCCGACCTTGTTCACGCGGTTCGGCCCATCCTACCTGTCCGGCCTGTGGATCACGATCTCCCTGGTGGTCGCCTCCTTCCTCTGCGGCGCCATCGTCTCGCTGCCGGTGGCATTCGGGCGCATGTCGCGCGATCCGATCGCGCGGGTCCTGGCCTTCGTCTTCGTCTATTTCTTCCGCGGCACGCCGCTGATCGCCCAGATCTTCCTGGTCTATTACGGCTTCGGCCAGTTTCGCGGTGCCTTCGAGACCATGGGGTTGTGGTGGTTCTTCCGCGAGGCCTGGTACTGCGCGCTGTTCTCGCTGACCCTCAACACGGCGGCCTATCAGGCCGAGATCCTGCGCGGCGCCATCGAGAGCGTGCCGAACGGACAATGGGAGGGCGCCCGGTCGCTGGGCATGCCGCGGCCGGTGATCTTCTTCAAGGTGATCCTGCCCCAGGCGATGATCGTGGCTCTGCGGCCCTATGCCAACGAAATCATCCTGATGATCAAGGCTTCGGCCATCGTAGCGATCATCACCGTCTACGACCTTCTCGGCGAGACGCGGCAGGCCTATTCGCGCACCTTCGATTTCCAGACCTATGTCTGGGCGGCGGTCCTCTACCTGGCGATCGTCGAGGGGCTGAGGCACGCGACCAACTTCATCGAGCGGCAGCTGACCCGGCATATGGTGCGCTAGCGCCCCCCGGACCGGCCACCGGATTGAAACGCGAGGCGACCGCACAAGGTCTCTCGCATCACGACAGACAGAACATTGGGGGAGTCAGCACATGGCCAAAGTTGCATTCATCGGTCTGGGCGTCATGGGATATCCGATGGCCGGGCATCTCAAGCAGAAGGGCGGCCATGACGTGACCGTCTTCAACCGATCCTCCGCCAAGGCGCAGAAATGGGCCGAGGAGCATGGCGGCGCCCATGCGGCGACGCCGCGCGAGGCGGCAAGGGACGCCGATTTCGTCTTCTGCTGCGTCGGCAATGACGACGACGTGCGCTCGGTCATCTACGGCGACGACGGCGCCTTCGCCGGCATGAAGGCCGGCGCCATGCTGATCGACAATACCACCGCCTCGGCCGAACTCGCCCGCGAACTGGCCGAAGCCGCCAGCGCCAAGGGCTTCAAGTTCATCGACGCGCCGGTATCGGGTGGCCAGGCCGGCGCCGAGAACGGCGCCCTGACGGTGATGTGCGGCGGCGACCAGTCCGACTTCGATGCCGCCCAGCCGGTCATCGACGCCTATGCCAAGATGGTCGGGCTGATGGGTCCGGCCGGCGCCGGGCAGCTGACCAAGATGATGAACCAGATCTGCATTGCCGGCCTCGTCCAGGGCCTGTCGGAAGCCATCGCCTTCGGCAAGAAGTCGGGCCTCGACATCGAGAAGGTCGTCGGCGTCATCTCCAAGGGCGCCGCCGGCTCCTGGCAGATGGAGAACCGCCACAAGACGATGAACGAGGGCCATTACGAGCACGGCTTCGCCATCGAGTGGATGCGCAAGGACCTGGGCATCTGCCTCGCCGAAGCCAAGCGCAACGGCGCGACCTTGCCAGTCACTGCCCTCGTCGACCAGTTCTACGCCGAGGTCGAAGTCATGGGGGGCAAGCGCTGGGACACCTCGGCCCTGCTCGCCCGGCTGGAGCGGTAGGGCCGCTTCACACATCGGATGAAGAGGCGGCCGGGTTGATTCCGGTCTGGCCGCCAAGTCGTTGATGTCGGAAGTGAATTACCGGTTCAGGTCTCGCGCGGCTCCTTGTCGAGGATCAGGTAGTCGAGCGGCATCTGCGTCGTGTACTTGATCTGCTCCATGGCGAAGGACGAGGACACGTCGCGGATCTCGATCTTCGAGATCAGGCGCTGGTAGAAGGCGTCATAGGCGGCGATGTCGGGCACGACGACGCGCAGCAGATAGTCCACGTCGCCGCTCATGCGGTAGAATTCCATCACCTCGGGAAATTCGCCGACCACCTCGGAAAAGCGCTTCAGCCATTCGTTGGAATGGGAGTTGGTGCGGATCGAGACGAAGACGGTGACGCGGGCATTCACCTTCACCGGATCGAGGATGGCGACCCGGCGCTTGATCACACCCTCCTCCTCCAGCTTCTGGATGCGGCGCCAGCACGGCGTGGTCGACAGGCCAACGCGCTTGGCGACGTCGGCGACCGCCAGCGTCGCGTCCTCCTGCAGCAATCTCAGAATTTTCTTGTCCAACCGGTCCATCGACGCGTCACTCCTGTCCTGACCCCCGAGGATTACAGGAGCCGCTAGCAAACCGGTAGGTGGCCCGGCGCATACGACTGTCGATCAGACGAGGTCGGCGACGCGCTGGCGGAGTTCCGGCAGGAGTTCCTCGCCGAACCAGGGATGGCGCTTCAGCCAGCCGCTGTTGCGCCAGGACGGATGCGGCAGCGGCAAGACCGGCGCATGACGTCCGCCATCGGCGAGCACCGCACGCCAGTTCGCCACCGTCTCGGTCAGCGTCCGACCGGCACCCGATGCGATGTGGAAGCGCTGGGCATGCTGGCCGATCGCCAGGATCAGCTCGATTTGCGGCATCGCCGCCATCGCCCGGTCGTGCCAGGCGTTGCGACACTCGATCCGCGGCGGGCGGTCGCCGCCCTTCGGGTCGGTACCCGGAAAGCAGAAGCCCATGGGCAGGATCGCCACCTTCGCCGGATCGTAGAATGTCTCCGTCGCAAGCCCCAGCCACTCCCGCAGCCGCACGCCGGACGGGTCGTTGAAGGGCGTCGTCGAGCGGTCCGCCAGATTGCCGGGTGCCTGCCCGGCGATCAGCAGCTTCGCCGTGCCGGACAGGGCAAGGACCGGATTGGGCTCGACCGGCAGCGGCGGACCGACCGGTGCGTCGCGGCAGATCCGGCAGTCGCGGATCGTGCGGTAGAGTGCCGCCGGGTCCTCATCCGCCGCGAAGGCCAAGATGCCGTCAGGCCCCGGCGCTCGGCCTTGCCGAGATCTCGGCGTACCAGCGCGCGACATTGGCGAGATCGTCCGGCAAGGCGATCTTTGCCGGCTTCATGAAGTCCATCGCCACCAGGCCTGTGATGTCGGCGATGCTGTAATTCTCGCCTGCCGCGAACCGGTTGTCGGCCAGATGCGAGTCGAGAAGGCTCAGGAATGCGAGCGCCTTCGGCCGGTTCGCTTCGCCCCATTCGGCGATCTGCGGCACTTCCCATTCGGCCATCGCAGGATGGGTGTGGCGGAAGGCGGCGGCAACGCTGGCGTAGAGACCGAGTTCGATGCGCCGGTTCCACATCTCGACCAGGGCGCGGCCGAGGGCACCGGTACCGAACAGGGCCGGCTCGGGATGCAGTTCCTCGAAATAGCGGCAGATGGCGACGGATTCGGTCAGCACCGTGCCGTCGTCGAGTTCCAGCACGGGAAGTCGCTGCAACGGGTTGCGCCGGCTGATTTCCTCGGACCGGTGGCCGAGCTTGGTCATGTCGACCGCTTCGGTCGGCACGGTGAGGCCCTTTTCGGCCAGGAAGATCCGCACGCGGCGCGGATTGGGCGCACGGCCACCATCGAACAGCTTCATCGCAACATCCTTCCGTTTTGTGCTGCAGCGAGGTGTAGGCAGGGCCGCGCCGGCCGACAAGTCCGGCGCCCGCAACAGCGGCGGCCGCAGGCGCTGCGAGGCGGCGGCCGACCGGCTTTCCCCAGGACAATCCGACTTTTCGCTATTCCTTAAGACAGTTTTTTAATCTCCTCGAAACATCATGGGGCCTCCGGCAAGCGTATGCAGGCGATCGATCGCGTTCATGACAATCGCAGCTCCCCATTCCTACGACCACACGGTCATCGCCAGGCGGCGCGCCGCCCGAAATGGCGATCTGGCCCGGACGCTGACGGCGGCGCGCGAACGATTGTCGGCGCGGGGCGGGCTGCAACCGAATTTCGAGCGGGAGCTGGTGGTCCAGCATGCCGCGGCGATCCAGGCGGCGGCGATCGTGCTGCCGCTGCCGGTGATCCTGACCGGTTTCGGCCTGTCGATCTTCACCGGCCCGCTGCCGGCGATCCTGTGGACCGGCTTCGCACTGCTCGGCCACTTCGCCCTCGTCGTCGTCTCGCGGCGGTTTCCGGCCGCCGACATCACCCGCGACGGCATCCGGCGCTGGACGCGGATCTTCCTCGCCGGCCATGTGGCCGCCGGCCTCTCCTGGGCCTACCTGGCGACGCTCGCCTGCGCCGAATGCCTACCGCTGCGCTTCGAGCTCTTCCAGTTCACGGTGATCTTCCTCGCCATCGCGATGATCGCCATGGTGTCCTCGACGCTCAAGGCCGTCGTGCCCCTAACCTTCCTGCCCACCGTCCTGGCGCTGGGCTACGGGATCGTCACCACGGCGCAGCCGATGGCCGTTGCTATGTACGCCGTTCTCATCGGCGCCGTGCCGTTCTTCGCCTTCGTCGCCGAGATGCTGCGCCGCGCCAGCATCGCCCGCCTCAAGCACCAGAGCGAGAAGGACGAACTGATCGCCGAGCTCGAAATGGCGCGGATCATGTCCGACGAGGCCAGAAGCCGGGCCGAAGAAGCCAATCTGGCCAAGTCCCGCTTCCTGGCCACGATGAGCCACGAGCTGCGCACGCCTCTCAACGCGATTCTCGGCTTCTCCGAAGTGATGAGCAACGAGATCCTCGGGCCGGTCGGCAATGATTCCTACAAGGACTACATTGCCGACATCCACGCCTCGGGGCAGCATCTCCTCGGCCTGATCAACGAGATCCTCGACCTGTCGCGAGTCGAGGCGGGTCGCTACGCGCTCAGCGAGGAGGCCGTCGACATCGTCGCGATCGCCCGCGACTGCCTCGGCTATGTCCGCGTGAAGGCGGAGGCCAAGGACCTGATCGTGCGGGCGGAATTCGAGGCCGACCTGCCGGCCATGTGGGCCGACGAGCGTTCGCTGCGCCAGATCGTCCTCAATCTCCTGTCGAACGCCGTGAAGTTCACGCCGCGCGGCGGCGAAATCATCCTGCGGGTCGGCTGGACGGCCGGCGGTGGGCAGTATCTGTCGGTCAAGGACAACGGTCCAGGGATTCCCGAGGAGGAGATCCCGATCGTCCTGTCCTCCTTCGGCCAGGGGTCCATGGCCATCAAGAGCGCAGAACAGGGCACCGGCCTAGGCCTGCCGATCGTCCAGGCGCTGATGAAGATGCATAACGGCACCTTCGAATTGCGCTCGCGGCTGCGCGAGGGCACCGAGGCGATCGCCATCTTCCCCAATTCCCGCGTCCTGGAAGTGATGCCGGCGCTCGACGACTACGCCTGAGTCGGCCGGCCGCCTCCCCTTGTTCGGGGCCGGTCACGAACCGCCGTGCTTGCGTGCAACGCGCCGCCTCGCCATATCGGGGGCATGCCGGATGGTATCCTTCGCTCCGGCGGTACCGCCCGAATGTTTGACCGA
Organism: Aurantimonas sp. A2-1-M11; assembly: GCF_036549475.1. Taxonomy (NCBI): domain Bacteria; kingdom Pseudomonadati; phylum Pseudomonadota; class Alphaproteobacteria; order Hyphomicrobiales; family Aurantimonadaceae; genus Aurantimonas; species Aurantimonas sp. A2-1-M11. The sequence continues at coordinate 8,436 of NZ_JAZHLI010000082.1, forward strand.
CGCCTGCGGACCATGAGCATCGAAAGCCCCTGCATCTCTCTCTGCGCGATCGACCCGCGGTCCGGCTATTGTTTCGGTTGCGGACGCACCGGCGACGAGATCGGCGCCTGGCTCGCCTTCTCGCCGCGCGAGCGCCGCGCGGTGATGGCAACGCTGCCGGCGCGGCTGGCGACGATCGCGCGGCCCGCCCGGCGCGAGACCAGCCGCCGGCGCCTCGAGCGCCTGCGCGCCGACGCAGAAAGGCCCGACGATGCGTAGAGGCTCCCTCCTCTGGATCATTCTCGCCATCCTCGCCGCGGCCTGTCTGGCCCTCGTGCTCAACCGCGACGGCACCATTGCCGGACTGCCGGACGACCAGTTCGCCAGCCTCGCCTATTACGGCGTCTGGGGCCTGGCCCTGGCGTCCGGTGCCATCCTGTTCCTGCGCACCAACCTCGCCGGCGCGCTCAAGGGCGCGGCGATCTGGGGTCTCGCCTTCCTCGTGCTGGTCGCGGCCTACGGCTTTGCGCCCGAGCTGCGGGCGCTGAAGGACCGCGTCGTCGCGGTTCTCGTTCCCGGCACGCTGATCTCGGTCGGCGACGGGACCGAGGGCACCCGCTTCATGTCGCTGCGCGGCGCCGACGACCATTTCCGTCTCGACGGCGAGATCGACGGCCGGCCGGTTTCCTTCATGGTCGATACCGGAGCGTCGATCATCGCGCTGGACCGCACGATGGCCGAATCGGTCGGCATCGACACCTCGCGGCTTCGCTATTCCCAGCAGGTGATGACGGCCAATGGCGTCGTCGGCGCGGCACCGGTGCGGCTCGACAAGGTGCGCGTCGGCGACATCGTGCGCCATGGCGTGGCGGCGGCGGTCACCGAGAGCGATGGTCTCGGCGTCGCACTGCTCGGCATGAGCTTCCTGAATACGCTGACGTCGTTCGACTTCCGCGGCGACCGGCTGATCCTGACCGACTGAGGCGGGCGGCTCAGAGCAGCGAATAGGCGAAGCGCGCGGCGACGATCAGCAGGAAGCCACCGAAGCCGAGTTCGAGCTGGCGGCGGGTAAGCCGGTGGGCGAGCGCGGCACCGAGCGGAACCGCCAGGATCGAGGCCGGTGCGATGAGCAGCACTGCCGCCAGGCTAACGAAGCCGATGCTGTAGGGCGGCAGCAGCGGGTCGCCCCAGCCGCCGATCGCATAGGAGACGAGGCCCGGGACCGAGATCAGCACGCCGACGCCGGCGCTGGTCGCCACCGCCTCAATCATCGGGCGATTGTAGAGCGTCATGAAGGTGTTGTTGAGCACCCCGCCACCGATGCCCATCAGAGAAGACAAGAGACCGATCAGGAAGCCGGCGACCGAGCGCCCGGCAAATCCGGGCAATTGCCTGCCGAAGGTCACCGGCACCTTGCCGAAGACCAGCTTGAGGCCCAGCAGCAGCGCCAGTGCCGCAAAGATGCCGCGCAACTCTCCCGACGAGGCGGCAGCGGCGACCAGCGCGCCGGTGATGGCGCCCAGCGGGATGGCCACGATCCATTCCCTCAGAAGCCGCCAGTCCACCACGCCACGGCGCCAGTGAGATATCAACGAACGGATCGAGGTTGGCACGATGATCGCCAGCGACGAGCCGATCGCCAGATGCATCGAGACCGCGTGGCTGACGCCCAGTTCCTCGAAGGTCTGGTAGAGCACCGGTACGAAGATCGCGCCGCCACCGATGCCGAACAGGCCGGCCAGAAATCCCGCAGCGGCTGCGGCTGCGAACAGCGGCAGGATGTAGGGAATCAGCGCGGAGGCTTCGATCGGCGGCATGATGCGTCATAGGGCGGAACCGTCGCGATTGCATCTGCCGGTTTGCAGCGCCCGGACGCCGTCCACTGCCCGCCTTGCGTCAGCGGCGCAGCATGATCCTGGCGGTCATGCGAGCGAGCCGTCCCCAGGGCGGTCCGAGCCGTTCGAAGACATTGATCGGCCCCACCCTGTAGACCGCGCGGGCGTGGCTGAACCGCAGGAAGCCATCGCGGCCGTGATAGGCGCCCATGCCGCTCGGCCCGATCCCGCCGAACGGAAGATTGTCCTGGGCGATGTGCAGCAGCGTGCCGTTCACCGTCACGCCGCCGGATATCGCGCCGTCGAGCACCTGCGCCTCCGTCCGCCTGTCGCCGGTAAAGCAATAGAGCGCGAGGGGGCGCTCGCGGGCATTGACGATGGCTAGGGCCTCGTCGAGGTCGCGATAGGGCACGACCGGCAGGATCGGCCCGAAGATCTCCTCGCGCATCAGGACGCCGTCGTCCGGCGCACCCAGGACGATCGCCGGCGCGAGCTTGCCCGCGCCGGCTTCCGCGTCCTGCGAATGCCGGTACACGCTTGCCCCTGCAGCCTCGGCTTGCGCCAGCGCGGCCTGCAGGCGAGCCTGGTGCCGGGTACTGACGATGCTCGTATAGTCGGCGTTCTCCGCCAGCGCCGGATAGGCGCTGCGCACGGCCGCCATGGCCGCCTCGGCAAAGGCTTCGACACGATCGGCCGGCACCAGTACATAGTCCGGCGCGATGCAGGTCTGGCCGGCATTCAGCCATTTGCCGAAGGCGATCGACCGCGCCGCGGCGGAGACGGAATAGTCCGGGCACACGATCGCCGGGGACTTGCCACCGAGTTCCAGTGTGACGGGCGTCAGGTTCTCCGCCGCCGCGCGCATCACCTGCCGCCCGATGGCGGTCGAGCCGGTAAAGAGCAGATGGTCGAAGGGCAGCGCGGAAAACGCCTTGGCCACCTCCACGTCGCCGACCACCACCGCGACCTGGTCGGGCGAAAAATGCTCGGCGACGACGCGTTGCAGGAGATCGGCGAAGCGCGGCGTCAGTTCGGAGGGCTTCAGCAGGACGCGGTTGCCGGCCGCCAGCGCATCCACCAGCGGCGCCAGCGTCAGGATCAGCGGATAGTTCCAGGGTGACATGATGCCGACGACGCCCAGCGGCTCGTGGCGCACCCATGCCTTGCCGGGCTGGAAGGTGATGTCGATGCCGCGCCGCTGCGGCTTCATCCAACGGCCCAGGGATTTGCCGGCATGGCGAATGGCGTTGAGGGTGGGCGAGATCTCGAGAAGCTCGGTCTCGGCCTTCGAGCGCGTGCCGAAATCCGCCGAGATCGCGTCCGCGATCGCGTCGACATGTCCAACGATCAGTCGGCGCAGCGTTGCCAAAGCCTCGCGGCGCGCCGCGGCATCCGGTGCCGGCATCGTGCGGGAGGCCTGGCGCTGCCGGTCGAACAGCACCTGCATCGTCTCGTCGCTCATGCAGTCCATCCCGTGGTTGCGTTCAGCGCCTCCGCACCATGTCCGTCGCGGCTGCCGCGAGCTGGCCGATCAGGCAGCGGCGCGCGCGGCGCCGTCGAGCCGCACGGCGGCAAAGGCCTCGCGCAGGACATGCGGCCCGGCGCCCGGCCGCACTGCGCCCTCGGACAGGATCTGGCGCCAGCGTCGCGCACCCGGCAGGCCGTTGAACAGGCCGATCATGTGCCGGGTCACCTGCCCCAGCCGGCCGCCCGCAGCGATATGCCGCCCGGCATAATCGGCCATGGTGTCGATCAGCGCGGCATAGTCCACCGGCCGCGGCGGCGCGCCGAAAATCCGGGCATCAACCTCGGTGAGGCGATCGGGTGTCTGATAGGCCGCCCGGCCCATCATCACGCCGTCGACATGGGCAAGTTCGTCCAGCGCCGCATCCAGCGTCGTCAGCCCGCCATTGAGACCGACAAAGACCTTTGGCAGGCGCTGCTTCAGCCGGTGGACACGATCGTAGTCAAGCGGCGGGATGTCCCGGTTCTCCTTCGGGCTTAGCCCCTGCAGCCAGGCTTTTCGCGCGTGCACCCAGATCGTCCCGACGCCGGCCGCGATCGCCGCGTCGGCGAGAGCATCGAGTGCCGTTTCCGGATCCTGGTCGTCGACACCGATCCGGCACTTGACCGTCACCGGCACGTCGCTGGCCGCGACCATGGCCTCAAGGCAGCGACCGACGAGGTCGGGCTCGCGCATCAGGCAGGCACCGAAGGCCCCGGACTGTACGCGGTCGGAGGGGCAGCCGACATTCAGGTTGATCTCGTCATAGCCGAAACCGGCGGCGATCCGGCAGGCCTCGGCCAGCTTGTCGGGCTCGGAGCCGCCGATCTGCAGGGCCAGCGGATGCTCGGTCTGGTCATGGCCGAGCAGGCGCGCCCGGTCGCCATGCAGGATCGCGTCGGCGACGACCATTTCGGTGTAGAGCAGCGCATGCCGTGTCATTTGCCGGTGGAAAAACCGGCAGTGCCGATCGGTCCAGTCGATCATGGGGGCTACCGCAAATCTTCTAGCGCTGATATCCTTGGATTTCTCCTTCATTATCAAATCTTTGGCGCCTTTCTCTATGTCGACCTGTATCGGCTTGTGTCGTACTTTTCCTGAGCTTGCCCGCCTTTTCCGCTCCGTGGTGCGACAATATCGTACCTTGCAAGGAGAATGTTGTACCGATGGGAACGATCACGGCACGCAAACGCACGTGCGGTACTACGGGATTTACCGCGCAGATCCTGCGAAAGAAAGACTGGGCGGTCGGCAACCTCGTGATGATGCGTGACAAGAACGACAGGCGCGCGAACAAGGCGCGTGCGGCCGGCCGCATCGATCCAGCCGTAAGCGCAATAATGAGCGTTTCGCGGGCCGTCGCGAGCGCATCCGGCCGCTCAATCTACGAGTCCGATGCGTCGGAAGAATTGCTGCTTTTCTGAAGGTGGCCCGGCAGCGCAGCAGTTCTGCCGGAGGTTCGCCGCCGGGCCTGTCGCAGCGAGGGGGGCTCGCCACAACTACCGTAACGTAACACAACAACGACCGCGCTCGTTAGCAATCAACATCCTTAGAACCTTAGCCATCGCGGCCTTTTCTGTGGTGATGGCTGCGCCCGCCATGGCGGATCCGTCTTCTTCGGCCTTGCAACGCTGTTGGTTTCGGCCCGGCGCACCTATTGCGATTGGCAACGCCATCATTGGCGTTGGGGTGCTGGGCTCGATCGCGTCGGCAGTTGACACAATCGCGCTGGGATGCGGTCTGTCCGTTAGGCAGCAGCTCAGGAAGTAGGGGCAGCCCGGCAGAGTTGTTCCCAAACCAACCCTGTCGGGCAATGGTAGCCCAGGGGGTATCATTCCCGCAGCATACCGTCCACAGCATTGAGGCGATGCTGCAGGGCAATCGGGTGAGTTGGCGCGTGACATTTGGTGCAAGTACTGAATCTGTGGGTTCCCAATTGATTCGATTGGGAGATTGCGGGAATGGCTGTGTCCGACGAGGCGATAC
>NZ_JAZHLI010000083.1:0-13241 GCF_036549475.1 Aurantimonas sp. A2-1-M11
CCTACAGCGCGATGAAGGGCGCGGACGAGATCGGCGACGCTACCGCCGAGCTACACCACGAATGGGTACACGACCCCGACCTTGTCGCCAATCCTTCTATCGAAGCCGACGAAGTCGCACTTTCAGTTGGCTGTGGAGCGTCGTCAGGCTTTCCAAAGTTTGCTGAATTTCTGAACTCGACAGCTCGCCGAAGACCTCTCGCTCTGTCCGTTCCCATATTGCTCGAACGAGGCGTTGGACTTCCGCGCCCTCCGGCGTGAGAACGACGTCCATCTTTCGCCGGTCGTCCAGGGATTTCACGCGCTCGACGAGGCCCTTCTCGACCATTCTATCGATCATTTTCGAGAGCGTCGCCGAGCGGATGCCGACTTGGTCAGCCACGGCGGAGAAGCTCAGGGGGGTGTCGGCCAGGACGTCGAGGAGTTCGTCTTGACCGGCGTGCAACCCGGCCTCCCAAACTGCAAGCTGCATGTACTGTCGAGTGAGCTTCGCAACGCGCAGCATCTCAACGACGGTATGGACGCTGGCCGGCGACACCGGGGCAGTCTCTGACGCACGGTACATCAAATCTCCCTCCTGATCGCCGAAGTTTGGGCATGTCGACATGACAACAACAGAGCATCCATAGGGTTCCGATGTCGGGTATCCGTGGTTTCGCCCTACGCTCGCAGTTTATCGGTGGGATGCGGGTTCTGGCTCGATGTCGGTGGCCGGTTCAGGACGCAGGCCGTCGCGACGCCCAGCGGAGGCCCCCGGCAACCTGGATGCCGGACCACATCCGCGAAATCGAAGACGAAGTGATAAGGTTTCGGTGCTATTCTGGAGTCTTCTGACAGGGTCATCGCGCTGACCCTCGCGCTGTTCCGATCGGACGCCAATTTCTGACTGGACGTCGGCAAGGGCGGAATGGTCGGTCTCGACCGGCGCGGTGAAATCGTCCGCGAAGAACGGATGGCTGCAGAAATGGGGATAGAATGACGACGACAAGCGAACTCGCGCATCCACGCGCAATTGTTGAGAACCTCAATAGTGAGCAACCGCAGCACGTCGCCGTCGATCTCGCGATCCAACTTGCATCTATCCATGTGGCGATCGACAGCAAACTGGAAACCGGCAGCATCGTCCCGCCCCACGAACCTGAGGCCACTCGAGACAGGGCAGCACAGATCCTTACAGAATCGCTCGCCTGGTCTAGCTAGATCAAACCAAGAACATCGGTTCACCAGAATCGGAGGCTTCTCTTTGTCCAGTTCGATCTCGCTACACTAGACCGCTAGGCGTCCTCCAGCCTGACGCAGGCATCACGGACACTCACATGCTACGATCATCGCCCTCGCGATTGGAGAGATCCCCGTCGATCTGAGGCTCCGCATTGCGGTGAAGCGGCCGGCGGTCAGCTGCCAAGATTACGACGAGGACAGGCGCTAGATCGCCGAGCATCTGGTCTGTCGGATCCGGGCATCGGTGCGGTGCGATTACTCCGGATCGGGCGCGCACGGAGGGCATGGGTAGGAGCGGCCTATTACGCTGATGTATCCGAAACAGGAACATCAGCGTAATAGGATCACTGGCAGCCGGCCCGGTCGACCCGCTGCTGCATGACGTCACCAAGGGCTTTCCCCTCGGCTTCTTCCTTCGCCCGTTCGATGTATGCCCGCTCCCAATTTTCGAGCTTGCGGCCAATCGTCGGGGTCGGCGTCCGGACCGCCAGGATCTCGTCGAGGGTCACCGGCCGGAAGTCCCAGCAATCGACACCGACATCCACGGCGCCGGCGACCAAGCGATTCCCGTGGACGTGTCCGAAGAGGTGGATGCTGCCGCGATAATACGCGGACCATTCGGCGAGCGGATAGTGACACATGACGACCCGTTTGCCGTCGACGGCGATCTCTTTGATGTCGTGAACCGATTCCCAGCCCCAGTTCCTGACTGCCGGCTTGTCGTGGTTTCCGACAACCAGGTGCTTGCGGCCGTGCAGCATCCCAAAGATCTTCTCGGCGTCGTCGACGGGCATCTTGTAAGCGAAGTCCCCGAGATGCCAGACCTCGTCATTCGGGCCGACGGTAGCGTTCCAGCGCTTCACCATCTCGCTGTCCATGCGCCCGACTGACTTGAACGGCCGACCGCACAGATCAATGATGCCGGCGTGCCCAAAATGGTGGTCTGCGGTAAAGAAAATCCTGCTCATTGTGGCCTCCTTCGCCAATGCTAATGCCTTTTAATGCTCTGAAGCTTCCATCGCATTACATTGAGAGTGATACTTTTACGCATCTCGTCATCTGTAATCGTCCAGACTTCCAGCGCAGACGCCACGAAATCATTCGGAGGGATGCCCTCCCTCTCCTCGATTTCACGCAGCCTCTGCTGCAAATGCTTCGGGATCACAATCAACATTGGTAGGCCTCCATCGCCCTTAGTTTCGAATTTCCAGCCGGTCGCGGTTGTCGACCAGGGTCTCTACGATGCGCGCCAGCTGCCGGAGGGAGCCGCCACGCCAGGCTTTCTCCAGGAGATCGCTTTCGTCGGGAGCGATCGGCGGGATCATGCCTGGGACGAGTCCCCTCTTCCTCCGGATATCGTCGACGATCCGCTTCGCGAGAGGACCGATATGCTCGGGCCCGGGATCGGGCATCCGGACCACATCGAACCTGTCCCGCAGTGGCGCCGGGATCGAGAGCGTGTTGGCCGTGGCGACGAACGACACGTGGCTGAGATCGATCTTCGCATCGAGGGCCGTCTCGTAATACTCGCTCGCAGTATGCGTCTCGAGCATAGGCAGGAGTGCGTCGACAAGGCTGCCGTTTTCGAAATGGCGGCCGGCCTTTTCGATTTCGTCGAGGATGACCAGTGGATTCGCGACGCCGTGCTGCCTGATCGTCTCACCGGGGGTCGACAGCTGTGCGGAATGCCAGCGCGCCGGCGTTCCCCCGAAAGCGTTGTCGCTGCTGCTGGCACACGGGAAGACGAAATGAGGGACATCGAGGAGCGCCGCGATCGCCTGGAGGAGACTGGTCTTGCCGGTACCAGGCGCGCCGACAAGCAGTGTGGGACGGAGCTTCACGACGTCGCCAACGCTGATTCCCGCAAGCAGCCGGCGGATGACGTCACTGGCATGCGGCCACTGCTCCAGGAGAATCGCGGTCGGATCGTTGTAGACCGTCCGGAGCGGCAAGTCCGCGTTCACGATCTTCTCGCAAGCCGTCCACAGACCTTTGGTGGCCTGCGTTTTCGCGACGACCGAACCGAAGGAGAGGACGCGGGCGGTCGGCCCGGTCGGCTCCGGCAGCATCTTCCAGTCGGCGTCCTCGTCCTCCGGGATCACCGGCTCCGGGTCCGGGGCGACGGCTTCGGCACGGAAAATCGCGAGGATCTGGAGAAAGTCGGACGGCAAATTCGCTTGTTCGATCGCGAGATCGATGTGCACGCAATCGAACGAGAGCGGGTCCCATCCGACAGGCCACCAGTCGGTTGGAGTGCCGAAATGCTGACGGAGGACTTCCGTCATGTGGGCCTCGGTCACCCTAGTCGCGTCGATCTCGGCGGAGGAGATCCGCGACAACACGTCGGGAATAACGTCGTCGGGCCCGAGTTGGAGCAGGACGTTGTTGTGGCCCAGCGCCTTGAGGACCTCGTGGACATCGATCTCGCGGGCCGCCACGTCGAGCGACGGGCCCTGAACTTCGTGCGCGATGCCCGAGAAATACGTCCGCGCAGCCCAACGGGCCGACCGCTCCCAGTTTTCATTGGCGCGGATGGCGACCAGCCGGCGCCGGTCCGACATCCTCTCAGGCACCTGCAATTGAGGATTCGCGAGGAAGATTGCTTTGAGGGTCGGGATTCGTGCGTCTTCGACGAGCGACTGGATGCCGAGATCTTCGTCGTCGCCGGAGAAGGTCTGTCCCTCGCTGTGAGGGCGGCGATTCCCGACGAGCCGGGCAAGCTTCTTTGACATGCAACGCACTCCAGATTCGACGGAGGGCCTGATTCGCCTGTGTTCCGTCTGGAAGCGTCTCTGGTATCAGCGAGGGGTTAAGATCGCTTAACGATTATCCGGAGATTTCGTCACAAGTCTTCGAAATCTTCGAAATCTTCGAAATCGTCGTCGTGGGCCAGTTCGAGCATGCACGACCTCGCGACCTGGCGGACGAACCCGAATTCCTCACGCATGTCTGCGTATACCGTGCGGACGCGGTCATCGAACACCTCTTTCAAAGCGAGCTGGTGCTCGAGCTTTTCGAGCAGCCTGGGCGGGATCCGGGAATCGCCATTGAGCCAGCGCGTCACTTGTCTCATCGGCACCATCGTCGACCGTTGAAGGCTTTCCGCGGTCGATCGCGGGAAGACAGCTTTCACCAGCGCGATGGCTTTGGTCGCGTCGTAAGGGACGAAATCGGGTTTCGTGGATTTGTCGTCGTCGTTCATGTCGTGGGGCCTCCATTCGCCCAGGTGGTGGTCGCGGTCATGATCATCGCAGAACCCGGCGCGAGGCTGAAGCCTGGCGAGAACATCCGTTCTACGACGACCGATGACGACGGAAACGGGCGGACAGGACGAGAACATGGGGGTATGCGGCCACACCCCCGACCCCTGCAAATGCTGGAAAGTGGAACGAGCGTCCCTCGTTCACACCGAGGGGGTCACAGGTTCAATCCCTGTCGCGCCCACCATATACTGCAGGGGTTCCAGTGAGGAACCCGCCCCCGAAAACTTGGCTGCCCGACGATTACCCGACTTTTCGTCGTCGCGCAGCACGCGAATTTAACGCTTTGCCGATATCATGGTCGGCGTCTGGATGCTCGTGGCCGTAGACCTTCATGAGCACCTCTCGGGTCATCTACAGGTAGGCGGCGATATTGCCGAGAGCGTGATCAGCGAATGCCCGGCTGAAGCGTCCGATCGGGCAATTCCTGGACACTGGGAAGGCGATCTCATTCTTGGGCTGGAAAGCTCGGCGATCGGCACGCTCGTCTAACGCACGACGCGCTTCACGATGCTGCTGCATCTCCCGCGGCTTGAAGGCCACGATGACGGGCCGCGAGCCAAGAATGGTCCAGCGCTCGCGGGGCACGGGGCGGAGGCCGTCCGTGATGCAATCACCCGCACCATCGTAGCACTGCCGCAGGAACTGCGCCGTTCCTTGACCTGGGATCAAGGAGCTGAAATGGCCCAGCACGCTAGACTAGGCTCACGATCGATACAGGCGTCCAGATCTACTTCTGCGATCCCCAGAGCCCCTGGCAGCGCGGCACCCACGAAAATACGAACGGATTGCTGCGCCAATACTTTCCCAAGGGGAACTCATCTGAGCATGCATACCGCAGAAACGCTCGCCGCCGTGGCTGCGACCCTCAACGCCAGGCCGCGCAAAACTCTCGGCTGGAAGACCCCCGCCGAAGCCCTTGACCAATGGCTAAAGACAACTGAAACAAATCCCGTTGCGACGACGGTTTGAATCCGCCCAATATGTCAGCATTCGCTACACTGAGCGGTTGGCCGAGGCCGGCATCGAGCCGTCCGTCGGCAGTGTCGGAGATTCCTGCGACAACGCCTTGGCGGAGACGATCACCGGTTTCTTCAAGGCCGAGGTGATCCACCGCCGCGGGCCGTGGCGCAGTGTCGAAGCCGTCGAGTTCGCCACCCTCGAATGGATCGATTGGTTCAATCACCGCCGGCTCATCGAGCCGATCGGCAACATCCCGCCCGCCGAGGCGGAAGCCGCCTATTGAAGCCATGCCGATCGACACGTAGGACTCAAGCGAAACGGTCTCCGGGAACACCCGGGCGTGTGTGGTTTAGATGTGAGTTACAGTGCCGCGATAGCCCTATTCGTCGAGCAAGAAGCATGCGTGAGACCATACTTCTGACCACGAAGGCCAAGTTTTTGAACACGCTTGTGGGCAGGATGGCGGAGTTTGGAATTACCCGACTCGCAGATGTCACGAACCTCGATCGAATTGGCATCCCTGTGGCGCTCGCGATCCGCCCTGCCGCCAGATCTGTGAGCGTTTCACAAGGCAAAGGGGTCGATCTCACGAGCGCGAAGATCTCCGCGTTGATGGAGGCGGTCGAGGTCTGGCACGCTGAAAACATCGCGCTACCGCTGACGCTGGACAGCATCGCCAACGTCACCGCGTCTGGACACGCCGTCGACGTCTCGCGTCTGCCGCAGGTCGCTGGCCAGGCGCGCTCACCGCAAGCCAGGCTACTTTGGGTGGAGGGGGTAGAACTCGGCTCAGGACGAAAGCTGCTCCTGCCCTTCGAAATGGTGCATGCCGACTATGCCGAGCCGGTCAAGCCAGGATATGGGCTGTTTCCGGCCAGCACCAATGGACTAGCCTCTGGAGCGACGCACGCCACGGCGCTCCGCAGCGCCCTTTGCGAGGTGATCGAGCGGGATGCGGTGGCAGTCTGGTCGACGCAGTCCGCGGAGGCGCGGGCAAAGACGCGGATTGACCTCGCTTCGATTGACCATCCCATTGCCGCGGCCACCTGCGGAAAAATCCGCGACGCCGGACTGGAAGCGGCGGTATGGGATGTAGCAACTGACGTCGCTGTGGCGAGCTTTCTTTGCCTGATCTGGGAAGGTGTGGCAGGGCTCGGCCACATCGGGCTTGGTTCGGGCACGCATCCCCGGCGGCATATCGCGCTGGTTCGGGCGCTAACCGAGGCAGCGCAGACTCGTCTCACATATGTGACCGGCTCTCGCGATGATCTCACGCCTGCGGAGTTTACGCCGCGTGGTCTGATGGGAAAGAGTATGTCGGTCAAGCGGCTCCTTGCCGATAGCCTCCCGACCCGCCACTACAACATAGCGCCGTCTTTTGAGAATGCTGGACCGGAGGATGAGGTGAGTTACTTGCTAGACTGCCTTGCTGCGTGCGGTATGAAAGGGGCAGTCGCGGTTCACCTCGACAAGCCCGGCGTTGGCATCCCGGTGGTGCGGGTAATCGTGCCGGGACTTGAGGCGCCGCACGATGACCCCGGCTACGTACCGGGCCCTCGGGCTCGCGCCGCGGCAGAGCGGCAATGAGCGTCGTGCTTTTCGCTGGGCCCTCACTGGCTGGCTTGGAGCGGCCGCTGCCGCCTATTTTCGATCGGCAGCCGCCAGCGCGGCATGGCGATGTATTTCGTGCAGCCCAGTTGCGCCCTGCCGCAATTGCGCTCGCCGACGGCTTCTTCGAGGGGGTTCTGGCAGTCTGGCACAAGGAGATCCTCTGGGCGCTGTCTCTCGGGATACCGGTCTTCGGAGCAGCGAGTATGGGGGCGCTCAGAGCAGCGGAACTCGACACCTACGGCATGGTCGGGGTCGGCCGCATCTATCAGGACTATCAAAGCGGCAAGCTCGAAGCTGACGACGAAGTCGCGCTCCTGCACGGGCCAGAGGAGGTCGGCTATCTGCCGCTTACCGAACCGTTGGTGAATGTCCGCGCTACAGTTAGTGCGGCGCAGCAGGCTGGAATCCTCGGTCCCTGCACCGTGCAAGCAGTGATGCACAGTGCAATCGCCCTGTTCTACAAGGCACGGACCTGGCCAAATATCATGCAGGGCATTGCTACTTCAGAAGCGTCCGCGTCCGATGTTGAGCGCTTCCAAGCTTGGCTACCGGCTGGGCGCGTCGACCAAAAGCGCAAGGACGCGCTCGCGATGGTCGCGTTGGTAGCGGAACTTTGCGGCCGTGATGCGTTGCCGCGCGTCAACCACGACTTCGAGCCAACATTCCTATGGGACCGGGCATTGGCAGGTTGGAACGAGGAGAGCGCGCCTGCCACCCGGCCGAGCCGATCAGCCTGGCGCGGGCGCGAGACGTTGGCTAGCCTGCTCGACGATGCGGTGTTAAATTCGCCGCAACGCACGGGCCGTTAAAGCGAGCAAGCGGACAGCAGCGTCAGGAGGCCGACTTGGCGATATGCGGCACGCGCTTCAGGCTCTTTCCGCAGGCAAGCTTTGCCGCGGCGGAGGTTGCACCCGAGACGGTACAAATCGCGACGCCCGCCCGACAGGTGGGGCCAGGTCCTGCGGACCACCGCGCCTACACGGTTTATCCGATCGGCAAGCGCCAGCCGTATGGGATCAGCATGGATCTAAAGGACAATACGCTTTCCCTGCCACCTTGGCACGGCCCCATCTATCTGCCAGCGCTGCCGGACGCAGAGGGGCATTTCGACTATCTCCCGCCCGGTACCAAGCAGTTCGAAATGGCGCATCTCTTCGGCACCGTGCGCTTCGTCATCGACGTATGGGAAAGTTATTTTCGCCGCCCGATACGCTGGCAGTTTGGACGCGATTTCCCGCGTTTGGAATTGTCGATACTGCCAAGTTTGCAGAACGCATATGCCGGCTATGGGTTCATTGAGGTCGGCGGCCACGGAGAGGGCGAGAGTTTTGTGCCCTACAGCCTGAACTTCGACGTGATTGCCCACGAAGTTGGTCATGCCATCATCTACAGCGAGCTTGGTGTACCTGATCCCGAGGCGGCGACCGGCGAGTATTTCGGTTTTCACGAATCGGCGGCTGACCTCGTCTCGCTGATATCCTCACTGCACTTCAACTCGGTCGTCGATGACTTGCTTTTGACGACGCGCGGCAACCTTTATACGCTGAACCAGGTGAGCCGGATGGCCGAGTTGTCGCCTGACGAACAAATCCGACTTTCCTCAAACGACCGGCGCCTTTCAGAGTTCTCGCGTGGCTGGAAGAAGGAGCACGACCTGTCGCAGCCGCTGACGGGCGCGTTCTTTGATATTCTGGTCGACATATTCCACGAGGAGCTTCTGGCGCGAGAGCTAATCACCCCATCATTAGAAGAAATGTCCGACAAACTACTTGCTACGCCTCACTACACGTCGTTCATGCAGCGTCTATTCGACGATGCGTTTGCGCGCGACCCAGACGGGTTCAAGATGGCGCTGCTACGAGCGCGCGACATACTCGGAACCTATCTGGCGACGACTTGGGACCTTATTGAGAAAGACGACCTTAACTATGTGGACGTCGCAGAGGTTTTCCTGGAGGTCGATCGGCAACTCAACGGAGGTAGATTCTTACGGTTAATTCGCGGTAATTTCGACTTACGCGACATCGGTTGGGTCGAGGTCGGGCCGCAGTTGCAGCCCTTCGGCAGTGATAGCCATGCTGGGTCAGTTCGCACATTGGTGCCCAGAAAAAGCTGATATCTCTCTTTTCAGTGACAATTTTCATAGTTATACTTGAAGAGGCGCAGGCGGCCAGCGCATCTTGTCTAGGCCGGGCACAAGAGGAGGCCGAGATGACAGAGACGCTGCTCAGTCCCTCCAATATTCTGTTATTTGGACGGGTGGTTGAGGATCTGGATATCGTCGATCCACCGACCCCGATTTCACACTTCGAATGGGTGGACGTAGCGAGTGTGGACAACCTCGCGTTCACGGGAACTGTTGCCGTGGACGAAATCAAGCTGAAATCTAAGTATCGGATTCTGCTGAAGAATCAGTCCGACTCAAATGAACTTGGCGTGTACAAATTCGTTCCTGCGAATTCTGAAGACAATAACACCAATTTGCCTCGATTGGACATTGATGAAAGCTTTGAATATGAAGCGGGCATGGTAATAAGAGTAAGACTCGGAAAGACGAATAAGACGACTTCTTGGCGAATTGAAAATATAAATCCTGCAACTGGTAATCCGACGGCTTTTGTTCATTTATCTGCTCAGAAAGACAAAAGTCATAAACCGTCTCCCGCACGAAGTTCGAGTGCCAATAAGTTTTTGCAGAACCAGTTGTCCAGTGACGCTGCATGCTTTGCCCGCGTCTACGGATTTAGCTACGAGGGTACTTATTACGATCTGCCTCGTCCTGTATTATTTCTCGTCCATGGAGAGGGAGTCGAGGCTACTGAATACAGAACGGGAAAGAAGGGTATGGCAAATCGAGCTCGAGCGCCCGGAGACCCGTCGCTTACTGGGTTGGCAGCCGCTGATTTTGACTACGCCGACGAACTGAAAGTCTGGTCTTACGATAAGGCCGACTACACGATTAGAATGGATGTCGACACAGGAATGTTCGAGCAGGTGCTGCTCAACATGTTCTTTGGCGACACCAACGGTGCTAGTGGCCCCAAGGTGGCCGGGGCGATGGTTAGCGGCGCCATGGTGAGTGGCGCGAAGGTTTCCGGCGCTATGGTGAGCGGTGTGCGGTTGTCGGGCCGACGGGGCGACGCGAGTGACTGATCAACGGAGCCCAGCTTTCTGCAACCCTTCAACGAAGTGCTCCACGTCCGATTGTAGCCGATCCGGCAATACATTCGCCCAATGCTCGACGCGGAAACCAGGATGGGCTTTCAGCACCTTCTCAGCTTCAAAGCGGGCATCGTCGAGTCTGCCCAACTGGGCATAACAGGCGGCAAGGACACGGCGCCCTTCGGTGGGATTCTGCATTGACTGGATAGCCTGCATAGCCTCGTCGTAGCGGTAGAGTTTGTAATATGCTCCGCCCAAATGCCAGAGGTACTGGTCCGGGAAGAATGGATTGAGCTGCATGGCCTTTTCCAGAAGCGCGATGGCTTCCTCCGATTGGCCCGAATGCGCGAGGGCGTCGGCCATGTCGGACATCAGATCTGCATCGTTTGGATTGAGCAGTAGCGCACGACGGTAAGCGCTAATCGACGCGTCGTGCTCTTTGCGGTAGAGATGCGCGTACCCCAACTCTCCGAATCCCCGCGCGTCTGTCTCGTCGGAAAGCGTCGCTGAAAGGGCTAGGTTGAGCGCTTCATCCAAGGCGCCAGTCGTATCCTCGCCCCAGTTGTAGCGCCAATCGAGGTTGAGCGTGCGAGACTTTGCCGCCAGCGCACGCGCATAGAGCGGATCGGCCTGAAGCGCGGCGTCGTAAAGCCGGCGAGCGATGAGATTTTCTTCGCGGCGGTACTGAAAGGAGTGCTGCTGGCCTTGTAGGACAAAACCGTAAGCGCGCAGATCGGATGGCGGAACACTCCGCAGGCGCTCGCGCTCAGATGCTTCGATCTGAACGGCGATCGCCGCGACGACGATCCGAGTAATTTCGTCCTGGATCTCGAAGATATCGTCGAGATTGCGATTATAGTGCTCGCCCCAGATGGTTCGGTCGCGAATGACATCGACAAGCTGGATCGTGATCCTGATCCGCTTGCCAGAGCGCCGTACAGTGCCATGGATCACGTAGCGCACGCCGAAGAGGTGTCCGGCATCGAGCGGCGAGATTTTTTTCTCGCGGTAAACGAAGGCGGAGTTGCGCGCGATCACGAAGAGGTTATGGAAGCGCGACAAGTTCGTCGTGATGTCTTCAGTAAGCCCGTGGGCAAGCCAGTTCTCCGAACCTGGTTTGCCGTCAAACTTGAATGGCAAGATGACTACAGATTGACCGCGCATCGCCGCCACGCGATCCGGCCTCCCTACACGCAACGCCGGTGTCATCGCAGTGGGCTCGCTGTCCTCGCGGAGCAGGAAGAGTTCCGCGGGCTCGGCAATGTTCTTCAGCACTCTAGGTCCGAGATATTCGAAACCGGCTGTTACCTTATTGCGGACCTGCTCGTGCACAGTAGAAGTCAATACGATTGATCCCGGCGGGGCCAGTGACTCGATCCGAGCAGCAATGTTGATGGTGTCGCCGCCTATTCCCTCGTCGTCGAAAAGGATTTCACCGCAATGTATGCCGATCCGGAAGACGATGTGCCGCTCCGACGGAACGCCGGCATTCTCAGACTGCATGGCATTTTGCGCCTGCATTGCGAAGCAGACGCAGTCGACGGCACTGTCGAACAGCATGAAAATGCCATCGCCGAGCCGTTGGACAACTTCGCCGCGATGTTTTTCGCCAATCTGGCCTAGCAGGCGCAGGCGAGCTATTACGGCCGCGTGGGTACCGATTTCATCCCGGCTCATCAAGTCGGCGTAATTCACAATGTCCGCGAACAGGGCTGCCCCGAGCCGCCGCCGCGGTCCCTCCGATTGGTCTCGTGACTTCACTGCCCAGCCGCCTCACCGCAATTAACAATAGCCGTCACCGTGATCAGCTTATGGTGTGTGTTCTTCCACCGCTCCGAGCTTGATTCTCTGGTCGCATCCAATCTTCGCTTGTAGAGCGAGCCGGTTTGCATACCATTCGTCTCGTAGTACGCCGACGACTACGGCGTCGAATGCCCGGCCCTTGGCAAACCAAGCTTCGCGCATTCGGCCTTCGTCGCGAAAGCCGAGGTGCATGACGAGCCTCTCTGTCCGCTCGTTATCCGACCGAAAGAAGGTTGTGAGCCGGCGGAGGCGCAGACGATCGAAGGCGATGTCCAAGAGCAAGGAGCCAAAATGAAGCCCGAGGCCTTTTCCCCGAGCCGGCTTGGACACGAACAT
The DNA here is from genome assembly GCF_036549475.1 of Aurantimonas sp. A2-1-M11. Lineage (NCBI taxonomy): Bacteria > Pseudomonadati > Pseudomonadota > Alphaproteobacteria > Hyphomicrobiales > Aurantimonadaceae > Aurantimonas > Aurantimonas sp. A2-1-M11. The sequence goes on from NZ_JAZHLI010000083.1 coordinate 12,356, forward strand.
TGCTAGCATGGCATCGCCATGAGCGTACTTGACGGACGATAGCCCGCCAACGGCCACCGGAGCCCGTTCGTTCGTCACGACAGTAAACCAGCACGCTGTCGGGGTGCGACCACCGGCTAGTTCCGACTCCCACATTTCTCGAATGGCAGTGCGACCGGGCGTGACCGTCAGTGAGCGGTCAAAAAGCGCGAGATCGTCCAGGTCAAGGAGCCAGGAGCCGAGCGAATCTAAGTCGTCCGGTTCCATTGGGCGCGCGAAGAAAGTCGCGGTCATGCGCTTGATCCATTAACGGCATGTTAGAGTAACACATATCCGGATCAATCACCCGCGCACTATGAAGCGCACCTCCCCGCCTCGCTGGTGGTGACTCGCTAGCTCCAGTCAGAAAGGCCTCCAGCAAACCAGATTCCCTCTCGCAACCTTTGCGAGGGGCGATGATTAGCAAGGCTGTTTTGAGACAAGGCCGAAGTCCCGGTCCGGTGACGGAAGCGCTCTGTTGGTCTCATTCGAGACAGAAGTTCTTCGAACTCGCCGCCATTGCCAAAAGCACCCGGCGGGGGAAGAACGCGGCGCCGATCTCGCCGCTGGCACTGGAGGCGGTCAAGCGCATTGACGCGCTGTTCGACATCGAACGCGAGGAGAATGGCCGCCCTGCCGAAGCGCGCTTGGCGGTTCGGCGGGAGCAGAGCGTGGCCGTTCTGGCCGATCTGGAAGACTGGATGCGCACCGAGCGGGCAAGCCTGTCGCACCACGCTCCGCTCACCGGGGCCATACGCCGAGCGGCCCTGGTGGCTACACTGCAGCCATGTTGGAGAGCGGCCAGACACCCGATCTGGAGAGCCTGTCGGCGACCGCGCTGCGCGATTTGATTGCGCTCGAGTCCGCG